>DAOUVA010000335.1 GCA_030667885.1 Phycisphaerae bacterium | reverse complement strand
TCAGTACGGTCAACTGATAGCGCGGAGGGTTCGCGAGCAGAATGTGTATTCACAGATTTGCCGTGCCGACATAACAGCAGAAGAATTATTACGATTAGGTGTCAAGGGATTAATATTATCCGGCGGGCCTGCGAGCGTTTATGATGAAAAAGCGCCAAGATGCGACGAGAAAATCTTCGATTTAGGCGTACCGATTCTGGGTATCTGCTACGGGATGCAATTAGGCTGCCAGGTTTTGGGCGCAAAGATTATTCCAGCCCACAGGCGTGAGTACGGGCGGACGACTCTATCTATTCTTGAGAAGAGTGATTTGTTTGCGAATATTCCGGATTCAATCACGGCCTGGGCCAGTCATGGCGACCAGATTGGAGAGTTAAGCGACGATTTCGTAAAATTGGCTACTACCGATACCTGCCCATTTGCAGCAGTGAGGAACGACAAAAGGAAATTTTTCGGCGTTCAGTTTCATCCTGAAGTTTCACATACCCCCAAAGGTTCGCTGATTTTGAAAAACTTCCTTTATGATATTTGCCGCTGCAGCGGCGACTGGAAAATGAGTGATTTCGTCGGTGAGACATTAGAAGCGGTTCGCTCACAGGCAGGTGATGCGAAAGTGATATGCGGGCTGAGCGGCGGCGTTGATTCATCCGTTGTGGCTTCGCTGGTTCATAAGGCCATAGGAGATCAGCTTGTTTGTATTTTCGTTGATAACGGCCTGCTTCGAAGGAACGAATCCGAGGATGTCGTTTCAACCTTCCGGAACCATTTTCATATGGATTTGCGCGTTGTTGACTGGTCCCAGCAGTTTTTAGCCGGACTCGAGGGCGTAACCGACCCTCAGCAGAAACGAAAGATTATCGGTGCGGAATTTATCAAGGCTTTTGAGGCGGAGGCATCGAAGATTCCGAATGCCAGGTTCCTCGCCCAGGGAACTCTTTATCCAGATGTTATCGAGTCAGGCTCCAAGGACGGTAATCCGGCGGCGAATATCAAGCTTCACCATAATGTAGGGGGGCTGCCGGCCGAGATGAACTTCGAGCTGATTGAGCCGCTGCGGGATTTGTTTAAGGACGAGGTGAGAGTTGTCGGTGAATATCTGGGACTGCCCGAGGATATTGTCTGGCGTCATCCTTTCCCCGGGCCGGGCCTTGCCGTCAGGGTAATCGGAGAGATAACTGCAGAAAGACTGGAAATTCTCCGGGCCGCCGATGAAATCCTGATAGACGAAATAAAATCCGCAAGGCTCTACAGAAAGATTTCGCAGGCCCTAACGGTGCTCGTGCCTGTCCAAACGGTCGGGGTGATGGGCGATGAACGAAGCTATGAAAACATTATTGCCGTCCGTGCCGTCGAGACCGTTGATTTTATGACCGCTGATTTTTCACAAATCCCTTACGAAGTGCTTGGCATCATATCCAACAGGATTATAAATGAGGTCAGGGGTGTCAATCGAGTAGTTTACGATATATCCAGCAAGCCGCCTGCAACAATAGAATGGGAATAGTGTCCGCCTTTTGCCACGACCGTCATTGCAACGGGTCTTTTAGACATAAATCAACTCCGGCTCGATGAGTTTCATCGCTTTGGCAGTAACAGCTCGTATCGACACCAGGTCAACTGATGTCCCAAGCAGTTTCTCAAATCTTTCTGCCAGAGTTACAAACTCCAGGCCTATAGACGGGTCAACCTCGACAAGGATATCCACATCACTGTCTGGTCTCTGTTCGCCTCTGGCATACGAGCCGAATAACGCCAGCTTGGTGACCTTAAACTGTCTTTGCAATTCTGGTTTGTCTTTAGCGAGCGTTTTGAGGATTTCTTCTTTTGTTATCACAATAATTAGATACCTCTATACTTGTGTGCAAAGTACCGATTATTTCGTATTATATAATTCTTACAACGTCTGTCAACCGTACACTATACAGAATCCGAGATCAAATGCGAGCAGGCTTTGCGCGGGCAAAATTTTCAATAATTCGACTCCGCTCACACCAAGTTGATGATTTTCGGTTGTAAAATTGAGATTTTTCCACTTCGGTCTTGTACGCACTTATTGGCTCTCTTGCTCAAAGAGTTCGGGATGGCTGGAGCTTTTTTTCTTTTTATGTGGTTTTAGTGAGAGATGGTCGCAGGCTTGTTTTGTTACTTCTCTGCCGCGTTTGGTTCGGCGCAGGAAACCGATTTGCAGAAGATACGGTTCAACAACGTCTTCCAGAGTGTCCCTTTCTTCGCCAAGCGTGGCGGCTATGGCCTCGATGCCGGCCGGCCCGCCGTCATAGACATTAACCAGCGCACGTAAAAACGCCCTGTCCAATTCGTCGAGGCCCAGGGTGTCGATTTGCTCCATCTTCAGGGCGCTTTCGACAATCCCGGTACTCAGGACTCCGGTGCCTTTTACCTGTGCATAATCGCGGACTCGCTTTAGCAATCGATTTGCCACTCGCGGTGTTCCGCGGGAGCGGTCCGCAATCAATTCCAGCGTTCCATCCTCGCATTGCAGGCTTAATAATTGCGCCGACCTATCCAAAATTTTCGTCAACTCCGGTGTGCTGTAGAAATCCAGATGATACATCATTCCGAATCGACTGCGCAATGGAGCGCTTAATAACCCCGCTCGTGTTGTTGCGCCGATTAAAGTAAAGCGCTTTAGCGGGAAATTTATCGTCTTTGCATGCATGCCGCTATCGACAGTGAAATCGACTTTGAAATCTTCCATCGCCGGATAAATAAACTCTTCGACCAGCGTGCTCAGCCGGTGGATCTCGTCAATGAAAAGCACATCACCGGTGTTTATATTGCTCAAAAGCCCCATAACGTCGCCGGCCTTTGCCAGTGCCGGACCGGATGAGCAGCGTATCCTTGCCCCCATCTCGTTCGCGACGACGTGGGCGAGCGTAGTTTTCCCGAGACCCGGCGGGCCGTAAAACAAGATATGCTCCAGGGGTTCGGACCTCTGCTTAGCGGCCTCTATCGCAATTGAGACTTTTTCTTTTACACTGCTTTGGCCTATGCACTCGTCCAGGAGCTTTGGCCGAAGTGAGACGTTAAAGGTCTCCTCCTGCTCGTTCAAAGACTGCCCGCTTATGATTCTGCCTATTGTCATAATATTTAGTCTTTAGTCTTGAGTCTTGGGTCTATCTTAAACCTCTACGCCCTGTTTCAATCTATATACCAGGGGTACAAGTGCCTCGGCCGACTTTATGTCGGGGTGTTTGCGGCAGGCCAATTCGACCAGCTCCATTGCTTCGTTTCTTTTTTCACCCCAGGCGATAAGAATTTCGAGTGCCTCGGTCTGGAACGGCTTGAAGCCGGCTTGCGATACCGCGGCTTCGGCGTCGACCGCGAAACTCTGTAATTTGCCCTTTAACTCGGCGATGATTTGCTGGGCCATTCTTTTGCCTATCGAAGACAGTGAAATAAGTGTCTTATCGTCGGCGTTTTCAATCGCGGTTGCTATTGTGCCTATGGGGATGCTAAGCGAACGCAGCCCTTTTTTTATGCCCATTCCCTTGACGCTCGTATATTTCGAGAAGAAATCCCTCTCGCCCGAGTTTAAGAAGCCCACCATTCTCGGTATCAGGTTTCCTCTGCCAGGAGTGCCCTCGTAGTACTCCATAGTACACAGAGTAATATCCGAGCCGATTTGGTCGGACAGCGCACTTACGCAATAGCTCGGCAGCATTACCTCGTAACCTATTGACCCGACCTGAACGAGGCAGCAGTCGCTGTCAAGCTTGATTAGTTTTCCTTCAATGTTGGCTATCATTGTTCAAATGAGTACTTGTTTAGTTATTGTTAGATAACGATACTGTTTGCCGAATTCACGCAGCACAGCGCCGCCGCTATGGCATCGGCAACATCGTTCGGCTCCGGTATCTCCGGCAGGGACAAAATCGTTTGAATAGTTCTTTGTATCTGTTCCTTTGAAGCCCTTCCGTTACCGGTAATTGATTTTTTTATACGTGTGGCACTGAAGCTTCGTACTTCAATTGCTGCCTGTGCGCACTTCTGCAGTATAACACCTCTTGCGTGTCCCATCAATATTGCAGTTCTCGGGTGGGCATAATGAGAATATAATTCTTCCACAGCGACGACATCGGGCTTGAAATTTTCGAGAAGTGAGTGGATATCTTCAGCGATTCTGTTGAGTTTTATCTCTATAGCAGGGCCTTTTTCTATACGGATGACACCTGCCTCAATCAGCTTTTCCTTATCGGCGTCCATCTCCAAACAGGCATAACCACAGACCTGCAAACCCGGGTCGATACCGAGTATCCTCATTTCATCCTCCATGTGGTCATATCAGGCTTATCTTCCAGAACGATACCCATATCATCCAGTGTATTGCGAAGCTGGTCCGCCCGGGCAAAATCCTTGTTCGTGCGAGCTTCTTTTCGCTGCTCAATCAGGATATTTACCAGCTTGTCCGTCAACTCTTCATCGGCGGTGGCGTCCTGTTGATAGTCCTCTTTCACAATACCCAGAACATCGCCCCCGAGCCGGTCGAACAGAACATCGAGTAGGTTAAGGGTTTCCCTTGTTATGCCGCTGTCCTCGAGCAGGCTCTGCGCCAGGCGGACAAGCTCGAACATAACCGACAGTGCAACGGATGTATTCAAGTCGTCGTTCATCGCGGCTTCGAATTTTTCCCGCATCTGTTTTAACTGTTCTACTATTTCCTCATTGATAGAACCTGTGCTGGCTATTTCCATTCTTTTTCGCAGTGCTTTGACGGTCTCGGTAATTTTTCCATAACCGGACTGCGCCGCGAACAGTGCCGCGTCCGAGAAATCCAGCGGGCTTCTGTAATGGCTGTTCAAAAGCAACTGGCGTATCGCCAGTGGTTCATAGCTTTTTGTCAATCTCTCATGGGCGCCTGAAAAGGCCTGTTTCAGTGTAATAAAATTATTCAGGCTCTTGCCCATCTTTTGCCCGTCAACGGTAACCATATTATGATGCACCCAGTATCGAACGAACTGCACGTCATTGGCCGCTTCCGACTGGGCAATTTCACACTCGTGATGGGGGAACTGATTTTCCAGCCCGCCGCCGTGGATGTCGATTGTCTTTCCCAGATATTTCGTGCTCATTACCGAGCATTCCAGGTGCCAACCCGGATAGCCGGGCCCCCAGGGGCTGGGCCATTGCATAATATGGTTTTTCTCGGCTTTCTTCCAGAGAGCGAAATCAGCGGGATTCTTTTTGTCCGGCGAGACCTCCACACGCGCACCGGCAATCATCTCATCGATATTTCTGCCCGAAAGTTTTCCGTAGTCTTTAAACTTGGAGACATCGAAATAGACCGAGCCGTTGGCCTCATAAGCATAGTCTTTTTTCAGGAGCGTCGTTACCATCCCGATTTGTTCGAGTATATGGCCGCTGGCTCTCGGGCTTATATCGGGCCGGACGCAATTCAATTTGTCCATGTCTTCGAAGTAGCTGCGAGTGTAATATTCCGCCAGGGCCATCGGATGCTTTTGCTCTTTTTTGGCCGCGTTGCC
>DAOUVA010000033.1 GCA_030667885.1 Phycisphaerae bacterium | reverse complement strand
TGTTTTCTGGAAACCGGCCGCAGACCAGGCCTTTCACAGCTATAGGTTCTCTTTCCTCGTAACCGACGGCATCCGGCAGAACAGCCTGAGTCACTCGGTTAAAGTGGTTATGGATGCAATCTACTACACTAATATGGATACGAACCCCGAATGGCAGCTCGACGAAGGATGGGCATGGGGGCCCCCAACTTCCGGGGGGTCATGGAACGGCGACCCGGACAGCGGGTATATGGGTGAAAATGTCATCGGATATGCACTTGACGGCGACTACGAAAATAATATGTCCGAAGCGCGGTATGCAACTACCGGCGCCATTAATTGCGAAGGTTATGAGAATATCAGGCTGAGCTTCCGCCGGTGGCTCGGAGTCGAATCACCTTATGATTATGCCAATGTACAGGTATCGAATGACGGCAGCAACTGGGTTGATTTGTGGACTGTCGGTTATTCCCATATCTCGGAAAGTGTCTGGCAGTTAGTTGAGTACGCGGTTCCGGCCTCAGTCGCAGACAACCAGTCAACGGTCTATTTCCGATGGGGTATCGGCCCGACGGACGATTCGGTAACTTATCCCGGCTGGAACATAGATGATGTCCAGGTCACAGGTGATCAGATTTAGTGAAATTGATACAGGCAAGTGGTGAGAAATGCTTCGTAGCGAATTTAACTTTGCTACGAAGCACGAGTATTGCACTTTGCGCGAGAGTCCCCCCCTACCGTTGATTTTTCAGCTTATCAGCACAGCCAAACAAGTTTGATCATGCCCACTCCCTCGTCGCGAATCTGGACTTTTTTAACAGCTTATTACGGCGTCTTTATGGTAAAATTATAATAATGGCGGAATTTTTAAAATAATTAGCGTAACGAAAAAGCGCAACTATCGTCTATGTATCAGACGAACGGTATTGTATGGCACAAGAGCAAATATGGACGGAACTGGTTAAGCAGGCACAAAAGGGCCGCAAAGAGGACATGAATAAGCTGGCCCGTGAAGCCGAAGGGAGATTGTGTGCATACATATATCGAGTAACGCTGAATTATGATTTTACTCAGGATATGTCTCAGGAGGTATTACTTCAAATGGTTAAATCTCTTCACCAGCTCAAGAGTGTTGAGAGTTTCTGGCCTTGGCTATATCGAATCGCACAGAACAAGATACAAGAGCATTACAAAGCCAAATACAAAAAGAGCCCTGCCTACGGGTCGGCTTTTTATAAAAACTTTCTTTCCCAACGCGCAAAATATCATCAGGAAGACGGCTTAAGCCATTTGCTCCAGAAAGAGCTGTCAAAAAAAGTCGTGTTAGCCATGAAGCAGATGAAGCGGCAATATCGTGCGGTTTTGTCATTGCGATGTTTCGAGCAGTTATCTTACTCGGAGATTGCGGTTGCTATGGATTGCAGCGAGGTTCGGGCGCGGATTTTATTTTATCGTGCCAAGCAGGCGCTTAAGAAACAGTTGACACATCAGGGCTTGAAAAAAGGTTTCTTATTGGTATGCCTCGGTCTGTTTGGCAGATTGACGGCCCCAGCGGGAGCCGCGACGACGACAGTAACCGCCAGTTCGGTCAAGGTCGGTGTGATAACCGCGATTATCGCAACGGCCGGGACAAACATGGGAATCGCAACCGTTACGGCAACGGCAGTCGGGCTGGCGACCATGGGCGGTATATCAGTTTTACACGAAGCTCCCCTGCCGGAGAGGTCCGAAGTCAAGAGCATCAATTACACAACTCAGTTACGCGATACCAGCCAGGGGCCGACAAGCAACTTAAGTAAAGGCGCATACGAACAATGGTTTTCCTGCCCTGACGGAATCGATGGGCCGCTGTTTATGCGGATGCAGAGGTGGGACGCAAAGCAAACAAATAAACTTTGCGTCTGGCTTGAGAACGATGAGGGTAATTACTACTATTACTGCACCGATGACAAGGTTTATATCAACAACTACCGACTGTTCTGGAGCAGTTTAAGAGTTCGCCGGCTACCGACCGACACGGCCGATTTCACAAACTTTCTATCGGAAATCGAAGGCGACCTGAGCGGCGTCGAATATACCCGCGACTGTCAAACAGGACTGTTAACAAGCGCTTTAGACGACAGGTTTGACGAAGCCCGAAATTTCCGCACTGATTATAACTATAATACGTTAAATGAGAGGTTGTTTGAGTATGACTGGCCCGAAGACATTCCGGTCATCGATGAACGGGACCGGATGCATAAAAGAGGCTGGACGTACTTTCGCATCAACGGTGAAATAAACAATCAAACAATTTCCGCTACGGGGCAAATACCATTTGTTTACAATGCCAGCAAAGAACACCCGGCGTGGATGAGGTTAACAATCGGCAATGAGCTTGAGATAATGGACTGCAATGACGGCGCGTGCTTACGGCGAGTCGATGGTACTGTTATTGCCGTTTATCCAGCAGGGACCTTTTTCAAAGGTCTGCTTCGTCCATGGATGGGTATGCACACAATAGATATTATCCGCCGAGACGCCACCAGGAGGAGGGTGGCGTTTAGGACCAGGCCCGCGAAGAACGAGGAGGACGTGATTGTAAGAGTTTATTACGAAGACAATCGCAACAATACCGAACTGGTATATGGTATTGATATGGAAAACGATATTATCGAGGACATCAGATTTGAGGTGCGGAACAGGATTATTGGGTCTATAGTATTTTCATACCTTCAGGACATAGAACAGGCAGGCGATGAATTTATCGAGCCGGCCATATCGCAAAGCCCTGAGGTTCCCATCCGGCCGGGCGTTGGGATATTATGGCTGGTTGATTTAGCACAGGGGAATTTGGGTATGTAAGATCATTTAGATTGTACGGAGAAATTATGTTTTTTAATCGGGTAAATAGGAGATCATGTTTTATATACAGATATTGCGCATAGTCCTGCGCGGTATTATTGTTAAGGAGAGAGCCATGAGTAAACAAGTGGGTTTCACTCTTGTCTTCATGTTAACCGGCCTGGCCGCCGGCCAAATCGGCGAAAGCATTGAAATCACGGGCCAGGTCCACGATTATCAAACCCGCATGGTCGAAGGAGCAGATATTGCGATATTCGAGATACACAGAGATGATTATTATTCTCCAGCGACGGCAAAATTACTGGATAAACTCAAAAAGACCGACCATGAGGGACGATTTGTTTTTAATGTTACGGCAACACCCCGTCACGATATCTATGTTGTTGCCAGAAAAGAGGGCCTGGCTTTAGGATGGTATTATCTCCTCAGATCGCGTCCCATCCAAACTAAGCCGGGCAATCCTTTTATCGATATTGTCCTGCCTAAACCATATACCTTAGCCGGAAGACTTGTGGATTCCGCAGGCAAATTAGTTGCAGGCGCAAATGTTCAGGTCCATACGCGCGAAGTCGGGGAAATTTTCTGTGAACCAAAAGATTGGTTCTCTGTCAAGACAGATAGTAAGGGCAGATTTGTTTTTAACAACCTTCCACTCGATTTAACTGTGAGATTTTTTATCGAAGCACCCGATAGGGATATTGCCTATATCTTCCCCCCTCGAGAAATGGAAGGTAATGCCTGTGGAGAATATCATGTGGATTGGGAGGATATAGAGCTGACATTACCTCCGGCTACTACAATCCGTGGCCGGGTGATAGATAAAGACACGGGTCAAGGCCTGAAGGATATGCTTTTACTTATTTTCACGAGCGAAGGGGCTGAAACCGAATGGCGTTTCCGTTCCTGTGTACGATCCACTCTTACAAACGGGGACTTCGAGTTTAAAGGCGTCCCTCCCGGCAAACATATTCTTCGTTTTATTTCACCTAAGACTGGCCCTAATGAATGGGCTGGTAAGAATGTCCCCATTACTGTCAACAGAGGAGATAAGAATGTAAGAACAAATGTTTTAGTCGAAAAAGGAGTGCCTTTAGAAGTGATTGTTAGAGATCCTACTACCGGTAAAACGTTGCCCTGCATGAAGGTACAAGTTTTTGATGAACGTTTGAATTACGAGCAGGAAGATATTTTTATTCGTGAGACCAGAGCGGATGCCAATGGAATAGCACACCTTATAGTGCCTCAGGGGCGTTACATGGTTCATGCATGGGGAGGGAACTATGAGACCCGAATGAATTTTAAAGGCGCAGAAGTAAATATTGCCGGTTCACGGGCGGCTCCGGTCGAAATCCTTGTTAAGCCGTATGTACCTCTTGTTAGAGGAACTGTTGTGGATACTCAGGGCCAACCGGCGGAAAATGTTTATATAACTGTAGGAATTGGCCAGAGAGTTTTAACCGACAATAATGGCTGGTTCCAGGGCATGCAAAATCCTCTCTATCCATCTCATATTGTAGTAGCACGGGACAAAAAGAATAACCTTGCCGGAGCTGAATTTTTCTATAATGCCATGCGTGAACTTCGAGTTGTCTTAAAACCAGGTGGTTCAATTAAGGGCCGTGTGACTGATGATATGGGCAGGGGAATCGCAGGAGCAAACGTGAAAATTTCAATGAACTGTATGAAGCGTTCGGGAAAAAGAAATATGCTTGGAACAGCCCATTTGGATACGGCCGGAACTCGCACGGATTCCCAAGGGTACTATCGTCTGGAGACGGTCGCGCCTCTAACCAGCAGCTTTTACTATCACCTTCGTTTTGAAGCGGCGGAATTCGGACCGACATTATACACATTAAAAGAACCCATGTTGCCAGGTGAAGAAGTTACAATTCCGGATATGCAACTGGTTACATTGGATGCTTTTATTTCAGGTGTGGTTCTGGATGAAAACGATAATCCCGTTGCTCGCAAGCCTGTTTTTGTAAGTAGTAATAGGGGAGGATTTCCTTTCGGTATAGGTACTTCCACAGACGAACAGGGACGGTTTAAATTTAAAAGGATACCTGAAGGCCCTGTAAATCTCCAGGCGGGTTCTGGCGAGGGTTCTGACGCTGCATATATCCATGCCCATAGCCGGGATAATGTGACAATCAAACTTGGGAATTATTTTAAGAATTACATTCCTCCCTTTTCGTTGGTAGGCAGTCAGCTTCCGGATTTAAGGGTGTTAGAAATGGGTTTTGATTACAAACACTTTAAAAATAAAAAAAACCTGGTGGTCTTTATGGATTATACTAAACGCCCATCACAAATTGCTATCAATTCATTGAAAAGAGGACAACTTGATTTTAGGCGAAGTAATGTTGAAGTCGTTTGCATTCAGGTTGTACCGGTTGATGAACAGGATTTAATTGCATGGAAAAAGGAAAACAAGATATCGTTTCCTGTTTATCTCCTGCCCGGACAGTCGGAGTGGGACGGTAAAAACAATCCCCTCGTATCGAAACCGGCACCGAGCATCATGAATACCTTACGGCGGGAATGGGGTGTCAGATCTATTCCATGGACTATATTAACAGATGAGAATCAGAAGGTTTTGGCTACAGGCCTCAATGTTTCTAGCATTTTAAATATGCTCTATCAAAAAGGATGGCTGTCACCTCATAGAAATATCCCTTTAGGTGATAAAATACGCCGACAGGATTCTCCTCGGCTCCGATATCGGCGGCCGGCCGGTCGGCGTCTGCGTGACCGTTGATCAAACTTCGAAAAAGCAACGAGAAAGCTTAATCGGTCGTGAATCTTTAGATGCTCTTTGCAGGAGGGTAAAAAAGCTCTGAGAGGAAAATTATAAATGTAATACGGACTGTCCCTGTTTTACTGGTCGTTCCGGGCGTTTGGGCGCCTGCTGGAGTGCGGATCATCTGCGTTGAAATCGATGCCTCCGGAGTAAGTGACGGCTTTAGCCGGATCGTTGCTTACAATTAGCTTCAGGATACTCTGGTTGATATGAATACCTCGCCAAAGCTTGTCAAAATCTTGGTGGCCGAGGGGATTTATCGACCTGACGAAGGTGTTCTCCAAACGCCCGGCGACCGCTCAGTAATATTTTTAGCCTATCAATAGCGTTACGATTCGGGGCGGCTTTGTAGAAACTTACACAAGAATCTCCGGAATTATCATCCAGTCGAGCCGCCATTGATTATCATCAAAGCAGTCCAGGCATACAATACCGGCATTTCTGAAGGCCACAGTTTCGGATGAATCGTGGCCGGTTACTAATAAGGAGGCCAGCTTTGTCAGAAAAGGCAGATGGCCGACAATCATAATATCCTTTTGGGCTAACATGATTTCATTTTTTAATGCCATTACATCATCATTCGGCGCAAGGCCATCATGGGCAGTGTGCTCTTCGTTTATCGTGACAACCTCGGCCAAGAATCCGGCTGTCTGCCGCGCACGTTCCTTGCCGCTGTGCCACAAGTAATCAACGGACAAGTTCAGGGATTTGATGAAGGCAGCGACCTTCTGGATATCCCGCAGTCCTTCTTCGGTCAATGAGCGAGCCGGGTCAATATCTTTTGACGCCGCCTTTGCGTGCTGGATGAGGTATAGTTTCATTGTTAGTTTTCCTTTGACAGTATATTCGGGATTATTATAGCAAAATACTTTAAACCAACAACTCTTTACGCGGTGTAGGGCAGCATTAGGCAGTGTTGTTTAAGCCGGTCAAATAAATTGAAAAATCCAATCGTTGACATTTTGGGTATTAGGAGATAGAATACTTTTTTTGTAATTTTTTGGAGTAACTTAAATGACTGATATAACTTTAGTTACGGGCGACGGCATTGGCCCGGAAATAGCAGAAGCAACTCGCAGATGTATCGATGCAACGGGCGCGGATATCAACTGGCTGATTAAAGAGGCCGGCATTGATGTTATGGAACGTACGGGTACCCCCCTGCCGGATGACACGCTCGAAGCGATAAGGAAAACCGGTACCGCCCTGAAGGCCCCTATTACCACGCCAGTTGGGACTGGTTTTCGGAGTATAAACGTTCATCTTCGACAGACGCTGGATTTATATGCGTGCCTTAGGCCGTGCAAAAGCTATGAAGGCGTGCGCAGCAGATATTCCGATATCGACCTTGTGGTCGTGCGGGAAAACACGGAAGATTGTTATGCCGGCGTTGAGTTTCAACGGGGAAAAGATGATACGGATGAGCTGATAAGCTGGGTCAACAAGCACAGCGAGAAACAGGTAAGAGGAAATTCGGGTATAACCATAAAGCCCATTTCAGTTGAAGGTTCCGAGCGTATTGTTCAATTCGCATTCGACTACGCGCGTAAATTAGGCCGTAAAAAGGTGACGAGCGTGCATAAAGCCAATATTATGAAATTCACGGACGGATTGTGGCTTGACGTGAGCCGGGAAGTCGCAAAGAAAAATTCCGATATCGAATTCGAGGACCGCATCGTCGATAATATGTGTATGCAGTTGATTCAAAAGCCGGAGCTTTATGATGTTCTCGTACTGCCGAATCTTTACGGCGATATCATCAGTGATTTGTGTGCGGGCCTGGTCGGTGGTCTTGGAGTTGCGCCGGGTGGAAACATCGGCGAAAAAGGGGCTATCTTCGAGGCGACACACGGCAGCGCGCCGAAATACAAAGGCCAGAACAAGGTCAATCCAACGGCCCTGATACTCAGCGGCGTTCTGATGTTGAGACATATGGGAAAAAAGGCCGAGGCGGACAATCTCGAAAATGCAGTCGCCGCGGTGATAGCTGAAGGTAAGAGTGTTACATACGATATGAAGCCAGACCGTGATGACCCGACCGCCGTCGGCACAAGCCAGATGGCCGATGCCATTATTGAAAAGATTAAAACTTAAAAAATCAAAAGGCAAACTTGTTTATTATGAAGCCTTGTAGATTTTTGCTTCTTTTCCGGGGACCTGTATATTTAGAGAGCCGTTTTCGACAGAAACTTTGTCTGCTGAATCGAGCAGATTGAAGAAAGTTTTGTCCTTGAGATTATCCTTGATTCGCTGAGGGATATTTGCGTTTTTATCAATTTCAAGCGTGAGAGGAGAAGGCATGTTTTCAAAACCATTGTTTATCGCAACAATTATCGTATTGCCTTTGAATTCTCTCATATAGCAATAGACAAAGTAATCTGCGAACAGGGTAAAGAGATAGCCGTATCGAACGGCTTCGTTCTGGCATCTAATCTCTATAAGCTTTTTCGTGTGGTCGAATATGTCCTTCTCATATTTGTATTGTTCGAGCGGCATGCAGTCCTGACCGAATATTTCCCATCGCATATCACGTCGGTTGTCGGGGTCGGCGTATCCTTCCATTCCAATTTCGGTACCGTAATAAATCTGAGGGATACCCCTGGTTGTAAATAGAAACGACAAACTAAGCTTAAGTATCTTATTGGCCCTGAGCCTGTCCCAGTGTCCCCACCTGTCTAAAGTCTCGGTCATGAACCTCTTGCTAAGGTCATGATTGTCGAGAAGAGTAACGAGCCGGTTGGCATTCGTATAGAGCTTGTCTTTATCCAGTATCCCACGAGGTTCGTATTGCGAAAGCCTCGGCTTTGCGATGGAGGTCATACTTTGGTTATAGATAAAGGTTTTTTTGACTGCCTCGTACAGGGGAAAATCGAAGAGGGTATCAAAATCATGCTCTTTTTGATACCTTGAAATCGAATCGATATCCCACTCCAGCACCTCCCCTATCAGGGTTATATCCCGGTGCTTACCTTTGACGTACGATTTAAAATGATACCAGAACGTATCTTCAACATGCTTAACGGTATCCATACGAATCGCATCAATCCTGGTCTGCTCAATCCATTCGGTGATATTGTTGATGAAATAATCAACTACATCCGGCTTGCTATGATTTAAATCAGGCAGACCGCATAACTGGCTTTTAATCAAATCATCACCATTGCCATTGTTGAACCAGTCATCTTTTATTTCTTTTTCGGGATACTGATTATAAGTTTCATTATGATAGCCGGTATGGTTTACCACCATATCGAGAATAAGCTTTATGCCGTTTTCGTGCAATTTATCAGAGAGACGTTTTAAGTATTCCTTACTGCCCCGGGCCAAAGCGGGGTCATTAGAATATAAACGCGGATCGACCTTATTGAAATCCAATGCCCAGTATCCATGATATCCATCGCTATCACCAACGCGACCGACGCTAAGATAGACCGGGGTTATCCATAACGCCGTTATGCCGAGATTTTTCAGATACGGTATTTTTTCAATTATGCCTGCAAAATCGCCGCCGTGATACCTTGTCGGTTCGTTCGTATCGACTAAAGTATTGTTGCTGCTGTCTGCTTCGTAGAACCTGTCGGTGATTATGAAATAAATCACATCATCCTGTGTTATCATCTGACCTGACCTTCCTGTAAATATATCAGCATCAAAACTTCTTATTCAAACTCGATATCCGAATGTTTTATTACATCAACCATAAGCATAGAACTTAAATCAAGAGATGTCATTTTCACGCATCTTGCTTTGCATATTCCAATTCTCCCCCAAAGATATAAAGCAAGATTTACTTTACTATTTACCATCGACCATTTACTATTATTCGCTGTAAATTATTTGTTAAATGCCGGTTAAACAGTGGACCATGACAATTTTTATAAATTGATTTCGGGCGAAAAGTCAGGCTTTGGAGCAGTGCTGCTGCGTTTTCTTTTAGGGGCCGCCTCAGTGGGTTACTCGATTGCTATTGGTCTGCGTAATTTTTTATATTCGGCAAGATGGCTGAAAACACATAGTGCAGATGCAGTTGTAATAAGCATCGGTAATATAACAACAGGCGGAACGGGCAAAACTCCGCTTGTAATATGGCTGTGTAAGAAGATAATTTCTGATTATCAATGTGCGATTCTCACGCGAGGCTATAAAACAAGTTCACACGAGACTGAAAAATTAACAGATGAGCCTGCAATTTTTTCCGAGAGCTGTCCCGAGGTCAAAGTTATTGTTAATCCAGACCGTGTTGCAGGCGCGGAAGAAGCTGCCATTAAATTCGGTACGAAAGTGCTGATTATGGACGACGGGTTTCAGCATCGGCGATTAGCGAGAGATTTGGATATTGTCGCAATTGATGCTACGCTGCCCTTTGGCTATGGCAGGATGCTTCCATCTGGTCTGTTGCGAGAGCCTGTTTCATCATTGAAACGAGCCAGTGCTGTTGTTATTACCCGGTGCGACCAAATCGATGAAAATGAATTAAGCAGACTTGAAGAAAAACTGCGACTAATCAACCCTGATATGGTAATTTCGAAGTCGATACATGCCCCGGCTTACGTTAAATCAATAGACAATAAAGAAATTGCTCTCGAAGAATTAAATGGCAAAAAGATATTTGCTTTTTGCGGGATAGGAAATCCGGGGTCCTTTTTGACAACAATTAAAACGACTGGGGCTGAACTTGCGGGTTCAAAAATCTTTAACGACCATCATCACTATACAGAAGCTTGTATAGCGGATATTTCCGAACAAGCCGAAAGGCTCAAGGCGGATTTGATACTGACTACACAGAAAGACCAGAACAAAATCACCCGGCCGGCATCTTCAAAGACAGAGATTCCACTGGCATATATAGGCATAGAGATAAAATTTCTTTCCGGGGAGGAGAAATTATGGGGCTTGATTGAAAAGACGTTAGCAGGTAAAATGCCGAAAATGTGATTAGAGCACCTAAGAAGGGAAGATTTGTCTTTGTTGAAAAAACGTGAATGCCACGCCCCGCTGCTTTGTTGTGAACAAGATGGTGAGGTCTGGAATGAGATTGTTTAAGACCTTTTAACCAAGGATTTATGTTTTATGTATGAAAATCTACTGAAAACGGTAACGAATCTCGGCTCGCCGAAAGTTTTAGTTGTGGGCGATTTTATGCTCGATGTTTATATCTTCGGCGATGCTATAAGAATCAGTCAGGAGGCGCCCGTTCCTGTGCTGAAAGTTACCAAGAGTGAATATCGCTGCGGCGGGGCAGGCTCGGTTGCGGCCGATATAGCGGCATTGGGAGGAAAGCCTGACTGTCTGGGTGTTATCGGAAACGACCAGAACAGTAAAATCCTTAAAAAGAAGCTGACAGAAATCGGTGCCGATATCAGCGGTTTGATTACAGCAGCCAACCACCCCACTATCAGCAAACAAAGACTCATAGGTCTGGCCCAGCATCTTCATCAGCAGCAACTAATCAGAATGGACTATGAACCACAGGAACCCCTGACTGATGAACAATATGAAGAAATTCTACAGATTTATCATGATAAATTAGCATCGGCTGATATTGTTTGTTTACAGGATTATGACAAGGGTCTTCTGAGTCCGTCGGTCTGCCAGCAAATGATAAAATCCGCCAGGAAAGCAGATAAAAAGGTACTGGTTGACCCTTCACTGACAAGCGATTATTCCAAATATCAAGGTGCGAGTGTTATTACGCCGAACCGTAAGGAGACTTCCTCGGCGGTTGGCTTCGATATAACAGATGCCGAAAGCGCAAACAAGGCGGCAGAAGAGCTTGCGCGAAAGTTAAAGCTCGATGCCGTGGTAATAACGCTCGATAAGGAAGGCGCATATCTCAGGGCGGAAGGTATAAGTCAAATCATAGCGACCAGGAGCCGGAGTGTTTATGATGTTACCGGAGCAGGTGATATGGTTCTGGCGACGCTTTCAATAACATTGGCGGCGGGTTTCGATTATAAAACCGCCGTGCAGTTATCCAACGTAACGGGCGGAATTGAAGTGGAAAAGTTCGGAACGGTAACGGTAACTATCGAGGAAGTCGCCGATGAGATTGTCCGTCAGGGTAAAAGCGGCAAGGTACGTTCGATTGATCTTTTGCTCGACGAACTTACATGGCATCGCAAGGGAAAAAATATCATAGTCTTTACAAACGGCTGTTTTGACGTGCTACACAGAGGACATATCGAATATCTGGAATTTTGCAAGTCGCAGGGTGATATAGTCGTAGTAGGGCTTAACAGTGACAAATCTGTAAAGACCATTAAGGGGCCTGAACGGCCCATAAATAATCAGCATGACAGGGTCGCCATCTTAGCGGCACTGGAAGTAGTTGATTATATTACGGTCTTCGATGATCCGGACCCGCTTAATTTAATCAAGAAGATAAAGCCGGACATATTAGTGAAGGGCCAGGACTGGGCGGAGAAAGGTGTCGTTGGCCGGGAATTCGTAGAATCCTGCGGGGGCAAGGTTCTTCTTGCGCCGCTTGTAGAAGGCAAAAGCTCGACAGTAACGATAGAGAAAATGAAGTCACTGGGAACAAAATCCTGATGGACGAAGATATAAAAAAACAGATTATAGAAACCATCGAAACGCATAAGAAGATGACTGCGGAGTTTCAGAAAAGCGGCATTGAAACGGTCGCTGCCATTTCGCAGGCGATAATAAGATCATTAGAGCAAAACGGCACGGTTTATCTTTGCGGCAACGGAGGCTCAGCGGCGGACGCCCAACATATAGCCGGTGAGTTTGTGGGGAGATTCAAGAGGGAGCGAAAGGCTTTAGCGGCTGTGGCGCTTTCAACGGACACTTCGGTTATTACATGTATTGCCAATGATTATTCTTACGAGAATATCTTTTCAAGACAGGTTGAAGCACTGGTCAGAGAAGGTGACATCTTATGGGCTTTTTCAACGAGTGGAACTTCGGCCAACGTTATTGCCGCCGCTGAGTCAGCGAAGAACAAAGGTGCTTATGTAATAGCCTTTACGGGCAGGATTAACAGCAGGCTGGAACAAATTGCCGATATTTGTTTTTGCGCCGAAGACGAATCAACAGCACGAAGCCAGGAAATCCATCAGCTTGCTTATCATATAATCTGCGACCTTGTGGAGTGCAGTTTTACCAATAGTTAAACTGAAGAAAAAATTTTACAGATATGTCTGATAAAGCGATATTTTTAGACCGTGACGATACTTTGATCGAAGACCCGGGGTATATCAGCAGTCCGGAGCAGGTCAATCTGTTGGTCGGCGTGCCGAGGGCACTTATCGAGCTTAAAGCCCTCGGGTATAAGCTGGTAGTTGTCACTAACCAATCGGCAGTTGCCCGCGGCATTGTTACGGAGAAAGCCCTCGGAGCAATTCACAACCGCTTAGAGCAGCTATTAGCTGAAAAGAACGCATTTTTAGACCGGATTTATTATTGTCCCTACCATCCTGATGGAGCCGTAAAAAAATACCGTCAAGAAAGTGAGTTAAGAAAGCCGAATCCCGGAATGCTGCTGAAAGCTGCCAAGGAGATGGATTTAGATCTCAACCAATCCTGGTGCGTTGGCAACAGCAGCACCGATATAGGGGCCGGCTTGCGAGCCGGGTGCAAAACTATATTGATAGACCTGCCTTCGCGCCGACAACAGCTCAAACCAAACGATCCCAGGCCGGACTATAAAGCCATAAATATTAAGGAGGTTGTCAATATCATAAAAAAGCACCTCCGTTCGCCGATTGAGATCGAAACAGAAACTAAGACGGAGCCAGAGGAACAAGCTGAATCGGTCAAGCAAGAAACCGAAAAAGTTCCCGAGACCACCGAACCGGTTGAGCAAGAGACCGAACAAATTCCCGAGGCCGTTGAACCGGCTTTGCAAGCGCCTGAACCGACACCAGAGATTGCAGAACCGGTTTTCTCCGCCGAGGAGCAACAGCTCGAACAAACGCCGGAAGAGTCGCAAGCAGAGCCGACAGAACAGGCAGAACAGGAAATTGCCGGTGAAGGAACAGAACAACTGCTAAATAGCATTAACAAACAACTCAAAAATATGCAGCGAACCGATATGTTCGGTGAGTTTTCAATAATGAGGCTGATAGCCGGTATAATACAAATTATTGTTCTGTTTTGTTTGTTGATAAGTATATGGTTCCTGATAAGCCCAGACAGGCAGGACAACTCTGTTTTTATTGCGATCGGCTTTGCTATGGTCCTTCAGCTTATGTCATTAACTTTCTATATAATGCACGGGCGAAAATAGCTATGTGCAAATCAAATCCCGAATCACAGGCTCTGCGCCGGAACTCACAAATTACGGAAGATGAGATACTCATCTGGCTTCCTTCTCCTTTGGGCGACGCCATCCTTTGTACGCCGGCTTTGAGGGCCATTCGCAAGCATTTCAAAACATGCAAAATTACTTTTTTAGCTACGGACGTGGTCCGCAATGTTTTGTCACCAAGCAGCTTTAACGACAGATGGCTGGAGCTAAACGACAACAATCCATTTTCAATCGCAAAAAAGCTTAAAGAACATAAATTCACATACGCAATCCTTTTCAAGAATTCATTTGCATCGGCGTTGGCAATTTATTTAGCAGGGATACCGGGGCGAGTAGGTTATGCCCGCCAATGGCGCGGTCTTTTGCTGACAGAGAAGCTTTATCCGCAGAGACTGCAAGCCCGCGGGGGCAGGGGCAAATTCAAGCCTGCTTCTATGGTCGAGTACTATCTTGCAATTGCATTATGGTTAGGGTGTAAGGCGACCGAAAGAAATCTTGAACTGCTTATCGATCCGGAAGAACAACAGAGGCTGAGCGATAAATTGCCGCAAGTATTAAATCCGGACGGGCCGCTTGTAATTATTGTGCCGGGCGGAGCTTTTGGGCCGAGCAAATGCTGGAGCAGCCTCAAGTTCGCAAACACAGCCGGGCGGCTGATTACGAAATATAACGCAACAGTTGTCATCTCCGTTGCACCTGAGAGCGTTGAGAGGCAAATAGCCAATGATATTTGCAGCTCAAGCAAACACAAACTTATCAACTTAGCCAAAACACCATTAAATATGGGCGAATTGAAATCGCTTTTCTCCATTGCGGATTTGGTCATAAGCAATGATACGGGGCCGCGGCATATAGCTATAGCTCTTGGTAGAAAAGTGGTCACTATGTTCGGGCCTAACGACCCAATCTGGACAGATACGGATTATGAAAATGAAATTCAGATTATCGGCAACGTCCATTGCGCTCCGTGCAGTAAGCCAAAATGTAACAAGGGCGAACATCTATGTATGGAGTCAATCAGTGTAGAGATGGTTTGTGAAGCGGCAAAAGAGCTGCTTGAAAATAATCGCAAGCAGGCAATTGTACTGAGTCAAAAAGAATTTATCGAAACTTCAGCATCGTTTTTCATAGACAGAGAATATCAAACGGCGTTAAGCGAATCTGGCTTAACTTGCATCGAAGATGTTTTTTCTTTCGATGCGGCTAAAAATCTGACTAAAAGCAACCTTGCCAGTTACAGGGCCCGCTTACAGTTTGAAATAAATTTTCCTGAGCAGGCATCATCAACTACAGTATTTATGAAACGCTATGACCAGCCCCCGGTCTTAGTTCAGCTTAAAAACTGG
>DAOUVA010000323.1 GCA_030667885.1 Phycisphaerae bacterium | reverse complement strand
GAAAAGCCGAGCCGATTGGACAGCTTGGCAGTACCAGCGTTCAGGGCAATGATAACCGGTTCGGCAGCTTTAAGATAGATGTCCCCTCCGTTTTCAACGATGGCCTCCCCGGCCCCGGCTTTTAGACCAGCCTCGGCTGCGCACTGGGCCATAGCGCCCGCGACTGCGGCCATAGGCCCGACACCTACAAGCCGAGCTGCCCGGGCCATGCGCAGTGCAACTTCAGGGGCGCCATCAAGCAGCTCTATAGGCTCAAAGGAATCTCGAAAGGCGGGGTGACACTCGATATAATCATCCAGGATACGCCGCTGCCGCACAATTTCCTCAGCGACGGCATCGAACCTATTGCAGCATATTCGAAAGACCGCCTCCCGATGAGTGAAATCTCGATAGGTACGTTTCTGGTTCATGGGCGTTTTCCGGTCGATAGAAGGAAACGCTTTTTAAAATGCGGATGCGCAGGCGTTATAAGGGCAGACACGAATGCATCCCATGCACTCGATGCATTTGGCCTCGCTGTAAACCACTTCTCTGGTAACCATGTCCGCTATATGCAAGGCCCCGGTCGGACAATGGGTGATGCAGTGACCACAATGCGTACATTGCTCTTCGTCCACTATAATTCCCTTACCGGTAGTGTTGATGGAAACATTAAACGTTTTTACGAAGTCCATGCCTTTTTCGATATCCTCTTCAGTGCCTGTGACATCCAGCGCAAGATAACCTTCCTCCTCCGGAGTGACCTTCGCACGAAACACATTTACGATAAGATTGTGGTCTTTCACAAGATGGTAGATGATCGGCTTCTCGCACTCGCACTTTGGAAAGAACAGCATAAGTTTCTTTGTTATGGTCTGGCTCATGACGGTTTCTCCCTTGCCACAAGCGGCTTCATTTTGGTGTCTTTTTTAAGATACGCGATTGGCTCGGTAAGCCGGAAGTCGCCGCGTTTGATTTCGTCGGCGAGCAGATGAGCGATTTCCAAGGCTTTATAATAGGACGACAGCGAGCCGACCGCTATTTTTTTGCCCTCGACTTCTATCTCGCCCGTTCGCAACTGTTCGTAATTGACGTAGCTCAGAACCTTGCCTGTATTCTGCGGATATTCGTTGCTATAGTCAACCACAGGGGCCAGAATTTCGCGGTCGCTTATGCAGGTTCGCTTTAGGACATCTTCATTCAATATCGGAATCGGTATTCCAACCCCCAGCGCCAGCGATACACCATAACCGCGAAAACTCGTTCCACGCACGAACTCCTTAGACATTTGCTTCATGTCGGCAGTCAAAGCAAGCGTTCCAGATCCTCCTTTGGGAATTCCCTGATCATTTCGAGAACCGCCGCCTGCGTGCTGAGTTCCCTCTGCATAGACATGCCCGTGAGCACCAGCTATCCACACCCTGGTTCCTACGCCGATGGTTTCGTAATAGGGGTCGTTAAGCAGCGGTGACAACTGGCCGGCGGAGCAGTAGTTCGCGTTTTTCCGTTTGGGCTCCAGAGTCCCCATGTATGTATATATCGTTCGGTCCGAATCATTGACAGCTACGTTATAGTTCTGGTAGCAGTTTCGGGGATTGAGCATTATGGCCTGATTAAGGTCGTTGATAGTAAAGTACGTGCGAATCTCACGCAGCGGGTAGCAGTCGGTGCCGTAAGACAATGCAAAAAGCTGAAGGGCCTTGCCTGCAACGAGGTCCTCCATCACGTGGGCGCCGCCATATCGAAACTCACCCGGATGGTCCATATTCGCAGGGTCATTGTGGCGTAATTGAGTCGCGCCGAGATAAACATCGACAGCCGCAAGACCCGTATAAACAAGGACATCCTGCACCCAGGCCTCAGACATGCGAATCTTCGGTTTGGAATGCCCGAAGTTAAGAACGCATCCCGACGAACACATCGGGCCAAATGTGGCGGTTGTGACAACATCCACTTCTTTTGCGGCGGTTGCCAATCCCTTTTTTTCTACATAATCGATAATCTCATCGGCAGTAAGCACAACGGCCTTGCCCGACTCGATACGATTATTAATTTGTTCGTACGTCTTCATATTTCATCCGTGAGATATTACTCCTGCAGGCTGAATCGCCCGACCATCTTCGCATTACCCATTGATTGTCCAGCCCGGGCGCAACTTGCGGCTCAGAAGTTCGTTTGCCTCAGGGCTGTTAGTTACGCGACCTCTTTTGCCGTCATACTCAAGTTTCTTGCCGACACGATAGGCAACAAGGCCCAGTTGCATCATTTCGATAGCATTGCCGCCGTATTCGAAATCGCAATGTGTCTTCAGGTCAGTCTTACAGGCCCTCGTCCATTCCTCCTGGAAATGGCCCAGCGGTGGGATAATCTCGTCTTTGGGACGTTTATCGTAGTACGTCAGGTCTGCATTATCACCGAACGGCAGGATAATCCGCGAATCGTAATCGCATACGATATATCCCTTGGTTCCCTTGAACATCGCACCATGCCCTATCTTGTTCAGATCGATGTATCCCTTCGGCGATCTCGGCATCATGCCGCCCTGGTACCAATGAACGCGGATAGGCCCGCGCCAATCGTTCGCGGGGATATCGAAGGCAGTGTGCAATTCGACGGGTGTCACTTCAGGATTATATTTCTCGCCCTCACCTTCGGCCGTAGTCGGAAGACCTGCGTCAATCGCATTCCACACCAGGTCGATTGTATGACTGCCCATATCGCCGACCTGTCCTGTGCCGTAATCCCAGTACATATTCCACGAGAGGCAATTCATGCCGGAACCGCCTTTGAAATAATCCGGATTATACGGATGGAAGGGTGCCTCCCCAATCCACAGGTCATAGTGCAGGTTTTTCGGTGGATTGCCTGCGGCCGGGGGATAGCCTGGCCTGCGAATCTGGCGATTGCCCCATGCATATGCATCTGTCAATTCGCCAATCGCTCCATCTTTGACCAATTCGCGCACACGCTCGAAGTTTGGTTTGGCATGACGCTGGGTACCGACCTGCGTAGCCAGTTTATGCTTTTGCTTGAGATAATTCGCGCGGACGATACGTGCTTCTTCTACGGTATGTGCCAAAGGCTTTTCCATAAAACAGTGCAGGCCGCGATTCAACGTCCAGTTGGCTATTAAGGCGTGATTGTGGTCCGGCGTGCAGCAGAGCACCGCATCAAGGTTTTTTTGATCAAGACATTTTCGCCAGTCAACGTATGTTTTGGCCCTCGGGAACCTTTTAACGGCATGAGCGATGTGGTCTTCATCCACGTCGCACAAGGCAACAACGTTCTCTTTTGAGATCGCATCGAAATGTGCGTCGGCCCTGCCCCATGTACCAATCATGGCAACATTGAGCTTGTTACTGGGAGCGTTCGCGCCGGATAGTATACCACTGGGCAGAATAGTCAATCCGATTCCGGTAGCTGCGGTGGATTTCAGGAAATTACGTCGATTAATGATATTGGTTTTCATTGCTTTGTCTCCTTCGTTGTGATTTTATTTGTTCACTACAAATCTGGAAATTTTGATTCTACGCAATAGGACAATGAAATACAAGGGAAAAAGTGGAAACATAGCGATAAATAACCACTAATCAATCCCGGTGCTTGCCCGAAATCGCTGAACGCATTCTACCTGCGGTTCGCATTAATTTTTACCACTCCACCGCTTCGCGCCTGCGTTAGTGTACGATGCCCATGCCAGCCTCCGGTAGAAATGCTACATAAAACCGCCTGCCCCGGCTGTTAATTCGTCTCCGCCATTTTAGATCTCAGGTCATTGATATGCTCCGGAGAATTCGCAAATCTATTTCCCTGCATAATGACCCGCCCTGCCATTTGGCCGATACGAATACCAGTTTTTTGGTTGTTATTTCCCGGCGTATTGTCGAATTTCGTATTGCGAATAGTGATGTCCTCGGTTTTCCCCTGAATATCAATCCCGAATCCTGCTCTTTTCGTACCATTATCACGAATCATACAATTCTCGATAAGGTTCCGGCTGCCGCAGCGAAATTCATTGGCCTCCTTACGAAAAAGGATTCCAACTTCTCCATTACTTTCGATCATGCACCCTCTTATAACGTTGTCCGTATCACGGTGCCCGATACTGATTCCATATCTTCCGTTCCCGGACAAAATGCAATTGGCCGCCAAGCCATCGGAAACACTCCAGCAAAAGAATATCCCCTGGCTATTGCCCGAGGATATACAGCTTCGAAAGACAGGCCGCTGAGAGCCGCTTCCGGGATGGAATCCGAGGTCAGCGTTATTTATTGCCTGGCAGCTTTCAAACCGTATATCATCGCAAACCTGGAAGCTGTAGCCGTCTCCATTGTAGTTACGGGAAATAACATTCTTAAAACGCCACTTATTGCAATACTGGATAAAGACACCACCTGAGAAGTTGCCGTTAATGTGCTGGTTATTATCGCGGTTGCCGTCGAGCACTATATCTTCCACAATAACATTGTCCACATTCTCGGCTGTAAGGATTGGAAAAACAGTTCCGGCCGTAGCATCTTTTTCTATCCAAAAGTTTTCTTTCGTCAGACCGTCCAAATAAAGAACGTCCCCTTCAATGGCTGTAACCGTCGCGCGCATTACATCATACTGCCAGTCTCCCGCTCCTTTTTTAGATCGGAGCATTACTCCTCCACCGGCTGCGAATCCTTTTACGTCTTCCACCTGAACGCCATATTCGAACCAGTCCGAATCCCTTACAAGCTTCGTCACGACGCTATCGGATTTCCTGAGTATGGTATCGGCTCCCGAGCCTCGCAGTGTGATATTCGGGTGCAGATAAATTGCATTTCGCAGATTATAAACTCCCGGCAGAATGTGAAGCGTTCCTCCACCCATTCGGTTCAGGTATTCTATGCCGGCCTGGATTATCTTGTCGTCCTTGCCTTGCAGGTCGCCTTCATTCTGGCCGACGGTCAGAACCATATCCTGCCGGTTTCGCATCGGACGGTTGGTTTTTGTCACTTCTCGCCTGGCCGTTATTTCCCGGCCATTTATTCTTTCGGCAGCATCCACTTCAACTGCGACACAAATAACAGCCGCAAGAACAAACAATATTATCGTCGGTATCTTCTTCCACATCTTTATGCCTTTCATAATTTAAGGAATACAAGAAAATAAAGAGACTCTTTGCAACTCATGTCCATTGGAAACATTTTAGTTTAACTTACTCTTAAAAACAACATTTTTCAGCAAAGATGCCGTGCTTTTTCAGTCACTAACGACCATAATTGACTTGACGAAGAGACTTATTTTGGCTATAGAGTTATCTGTACTCGATATGTTAAGAAAGGAAACCTGAAACGTTGACTATTTTCCACTATAACGATATTAAAGCGATTAAATGTAGTATGTTTGTTATTTTTCTGGCGTGCGTATTTGTGTTGCCCGCTGAGAGTAAATTGCTTAATCCGCCTCAGCAGAATTGGTTTCCTAAAGCTCCCCCCCTGCCGCGTCCAAAAGGGACAACCATTGAAGTATCAGACGTCCAACAGCTAATCCTTGCAATAAGGGATGTAGAGCCCGGGCAAACGATACTTATGGCTGATGGTCACTATATGATGCCCCGTTATGTACAGATAGCCACCGACAACGTCACATTACGCAGCGCATCAGGACATCGCGACCGAGTGATTATAGATGGAGCGGAAAGTCGTCACGGAGAACTGCTGGGAATCTCGGCATGTTCCGGCGTT
>DAOUVA010000253.1 GCA_030667885.1 Phycisphaerae bacterium | reverse complement strand
GGGCCTGTGATTTTGTCTGATTCGAGGATATAAGAATTCATCTTCGCGACAGTCGGCCAGCCGTCGGTGACGCACATTAGATATTTTTTTAGCGGAGCGTTATAGGTAATAGTAACACAGCCCATATTGTTGTTCCATTCCAGAAGAGGCTTGATATCTTCGAAGTTAAAAGACCAGATGGGCTTACCTTTATTACTGTATCCGGCGAAGTATTCATATTTTGATTCATCGTTAATATTTTCGATGCTCGGTACGACTCGCGTCAGGTAAATCTGGTCACCGGATATCCAGCTAAGGTTGGCGTATCTCGGCATGGGGTCATTTTTTTCAGCTCCGTAGCCCACCAGGTAGGCCTTGCCCTCGGGTGAATGCTGCATATTTTTGCCGAAGTCCACAAATTTCGGTGAGCCAATCTTCACCGGCCCCATAAATTCAGCAGGTTCGGGAAAAAGAGGCTTGGTCGGTGTGTGTGGGCTGTCTATCCATGTTTTACCGAAGTCCGTGGAGATGCGAAAACCCGGGAGAGGTCCCAGCACCGGCCAGTTCCATCTCATGCCTTCATGCTCGACGCTTCCGGCGGGCCCCAAACAATAAGTGCCGTAATACCAGATGCCGTTATAAACCAGGCTTCCACACGGATAGCGTCCCTGATACGGATGCGGATTGCCCTTAGATAGACCGAGAGCTTTGATTTTCAGATTAAGTGTGTCATCACCAATCATAATCGCCTGGCCGGTCGTTGCATTGGGTCCACCGGAGCTGGAACTGATTCCATCGGTTTTACCATCGGTCCACGGAGAATACAGATTGTCATCCGAAGCCCATGAAGGATACCATGTATCTGCAACACGATAGTCGCTGTGTTTTCCGGTAAATAATATCCCGACCAATTCTTCTGATTGCTCGAAGGGAATGTTTTCCGGGGGTTCCGACGGCCAGAGCACTGATCCGGACTTTGGCTGATACTTTCCGTTTTTTTCTCCCGCGAAAATAGCGCCTGATAGAATCGCCCCCAGTAATCCCATAAGCAGTATTGTATTTAATTTCATTTTTCCTCCAATCAAATTAATTACAGCTCAGTTGTTTTTCAGGAACGTTTTGCCATTATATATGTTTTCTGACTGATAAGTCAAAATATACATTTTAAGAAAGTGTCGGGATAGAATTCTGTGCTATCCTCCGGTTTTTCACCTATTCCGGCAGGGTGATCCGTACAATGAATATCCCGCCGGGCTGTAGCTCGGCAAAGGCATTGCCACCTAATGCTCTCACAAGCCTTTGAACCAAAGCCAGGCCCAGGCCGCAGTGTGTGCCAGTATCTGAGCGCGATAAGTCACCCCGCCAGAAGCTATCGAAAACTTTTGCGACCTGATCGGTAGTAAGTTGGCAACCGGTATTAGAGACAGCTACTTCCATAGAACCATCTTTGCTGCAAGCTGTGGTCCGGATTTGACCGCCTTTGTCGGCGTATTCTACTGCGTTGGCAAGAATGTTCGACAGAACGATGGAGAGGTTCTGGCGATCTGATTCACACATAGATTCTGCTTCGATGCTATTATCAAATGTGATTTGGCGTTCGATAGCTTTGTCTGAGAACTGCTGCCAGCAGGAATTCACAAGATCGGCGAGTTGAATCTGTTCGGTTTGAAAACTGATTTGTTTGGCATCCAGCCGTGCGAGCATTAGTAGATTGCTGACCATTGTCTGCATGTTTTCTACTATTGCCTCACAGTCGAAAAGGACTCTTTTGTACTCGTCGTTGTCGCGGGTACGAGTCAGCGTGACCTCAATCGTGGAACGTAATCCCGAGAGGGGGGTTCGCAATTCGTGGGCGATATCGGCGTTGAACTGCCGCTCTCTATTGAACGAGGCTTCGAGCCGGGACTGTAACTCATTAAGGCGGTTTTTGATTTGAACTACTTCTGTTGGGACATCCTCTGCGGTGATTCTGGTTGTAAGGTTGTCTTCTTTGATTGTCGCAATCTCGGCGGCGATAGCATTTAAGGGACGAAGGCCCTTTTTAACTATAACTGCTGCAATAATGAAAGACAAAGGCGTAACCGGAAATCCAGACTGAGTTGTGGTGGCTGTGTGATTCCGAGTCACTCGGATGTCCCGTGCGTGTGGGTGAATAGTCAGAGGGGCCTGTTACTGGCAATACAAAAGGCCGATGAAGAGCGGGGCCGAAGTGGTATCGGGTAATTTCTATGCCATCGCACTGAAATGAAGCTTCGTGATAAGGCATTGATATGATCTGCAGACGAGGAATATGTTTTTATGTAGAAGATATATTTTATTCATAAACGTTTGCAGCTGTTAAAAACGCCAAGGAAATATGAACGAAACTTTTACTATTACATGAGACGTTAAAAGAATCCATTGTTCAACCTATCCTTTCATTTTGGTTATACCACTCACGACTCACCATTCACCCATTAACCACTCACCAATCTTGCTTAATCAAAAAGGGCTTCTACGAACGTATTGGGGTCGAACTCTGCGATATCTTCCGGCTTTTCACCCAGGCCGATGAATTTTACAGGTATATCGAGTTGGTCTTTTATGGCTATTACGATTCCGCCTCGTGCAGTACCGTCAAGTTTTGCTAAGAATATCCCTGTAACGTTAATGGCTTCAGTGAATATTTTTGCCTGAATGATTGCATTTTGCCCTGTGGTGGCATCGAGAACCAGCAGTACTTCGTTCGGGGCGTCGGGTATTTTGCGGGCAACCACATCCCGAATTTTGGTCAGTTGTTTCATTAGATCTTTTTTTGTGTGCAATCTTCCGGCTGTGTCGAGAATAAGAATATCAGTATCTCTTGCCAGAGCGGCCTCGCAGGCATCGAAGGCTACCGCCGCCGGGTCGGAAGCCGCCTGATGCTTTACAATCTGCACACCAATACGTTCAGCCCATATTGTAAGTTGTTCCACAGCGGCGGCACGGAATGTGTCGCAAGCGGCAACAATGACCTTTTTGTTGTTTTGACTCAATATATATGCAAGCTTGGCAATACTTGTGGTTTTGCCAGTGCCGTTGACACCGGCGACAAGTATAACAGTCGGGCCGGACTGGGCCAGATGTAGTTGTCTGTCGCGGTCCGGCCAATAGCTTTTAATATGCTCTTTGAGAAATGGTATAATATCGTCGGTTTTTGCGATTTGCCTGTTACGATAGGCTTCACGCAGCTCTGATACGAGCTTATCCGTCGTTTCGACCCCGATATCGTCGCTTATAAGCGTTTCTTCCAGTTCGTCGAGCAGATTTTCGTCGATATTTCTTCCCAGAGACAGTACCGAGGAAAGTGAACTGCTGATTTTGTTACGCGTTTTGCCTAATCGGTCTTTGAAATATCCTGCCGTTTTGGTAAAAATTCCCATAGCTGTATACCTTTCGCTAAAAAACAATTCCGGCCCTGTTAGAAGTTGCCGTTTTCTTCTAACAGCCCCGGCGCAGCTATGATAGTATCTGGATTTATGAAAATTTCAAGTCCATGCATGATTTAATTTTCGACTTAACTTAACTCGTTAAAGCCCGGACCATCAATAATAGGTTTCAAAAAAGTGTGCATTTTGTTCTTTTTTGTTGTAAGCGGAATATTTTTCTTTGACAAATCGGGTGATTCAAGTTAGATTTTCTACTACCATCCCACAATGATTGAGTATAAGCTCTCATTTGATTGGTGTGGAGTATTGGGATCCAATTCTGCGAGGGGGGGTGGGCAAGTTTTAAAATGGGAGACTTTTAACAGGGATGTTTTAATGGGCATTTATCTTTTACAAAAACAATCGATTCACAAAGGATGGTGAAGTGGCAGTTCGCGAAGTTGAAGACATTTTCGCAGATATAATAGACCGTACAAAAACACTTGATCCGGCCAACGCCCGCAAGTGGTTCGACAAGTTGACGGTTTTGCATATGGATGGCGGTTCTCTCGGGATAGGCTGTCCCGATGAGGTGACGGTTCAGTTCCTGCAGGACAATTGCAAAAGTAGTTTCACCCGGGCCGCTCAGCAGATAACAGGCCATCTTGTCACAGTAGATTTCGGAGTCGGGACTTCAAGAGAATATGACAGTAGTTCACGTCGCTTCAGCTCTGGTTCTGATGGCACTATTTTGCACAAGGAACATAAAAGCGGAAGCCTTAAACTTCATCCTGACTATACATTTGATAATTTTGTCGTAGGACCAAGCAACCGCCTTGCTCATGCAAGCTGTGTTGCGGTAAGTCAATCGCCGGGAAATACTTACAATCCTCTTTTTATATACGGCAATTCAGGTCTGGGTAAAACACATCTTTTGCATGCCGTTTGTTTCGAAGCCCAGCGGAAATCCAACAGTGCCGTTATGCAGTTCCTGAGCTGCGAAGATTTCGTTAACAGATTTATCAGGGCAATCGAGGAGGGGGACACGTCCGGCTTTCAAAGCCAGTTTCGCACTGTCGATATGCTGGTAATTGACGATGTTCAGTTTCTGCGTGAACGCGAGCACAGCCAGGAGGAATTCTTCCACACCTTTAATGCACTTTACAATAACGGCAAACAGATTATCCTCAGCGCCGACAGCCCGCCCGGCAAGATTCCGTCGCTCGAAGCACGCCTTATCAGCAGATTTAACTGGGGTCTTGTTACAAGAGTCGATCCGCCGAGCTATGAGACAAGAGTTGCTATCGTCCAAAAAAAGGCGCACCTTCGAGGTCTGAATATTTCCGATGAGATAGCCGAATATATCGCCCGCAAAGTTCATGCAAATATCAGGGAATTGGAAGGCGCTTTGACAACTATTTATGCCGTTGCCACTACCACGAAAAAAGTAATCGACCTCGAATTAGTTCAGATAGCTCTTGAAGGTCAGATCAAAGCGGCAGCCAGACATATTAGTATCACTGATATTATCGAAGTAGTAAAAGGCCATTTTGACGTTCGTCTTGCAGACTTGCAAAGCAAAAAGCGAAGCCAGAGCATTACTGAGCCTCGTCAGATTTGCATGTACTTAGCCAGAAATTTAACCAAACACAGCCTCGAAGAAATTGGAGGCCATTTGGGGGGGCGGGACCATACTACTGTTATGCACGCCTGCAGCAAGATAAGCCAGGCCCAGAAATCCGACCCCCAAATGCATGTCCTTTTGGGGGAACTGACAAAACAAATCACACAAACACCACAGGCGTAAGTACATTGGTTGCACGATTATTTGATTATAGAATTTAACATATACAGGTAGTCTGAAAGCAACCGTGTTATCAGGAACTTTTGCCTTACGGTTTCTTTAGCCTTCAGTCCGATAGCTTTGCCATCATCAGGGTTCTTAAGTAAATGGATAATTCTTTCTGCGAATCCTTCCGTATCTTTCGGGGCAACCAAAAAGCCATTTTCACCATCCTCTATTTGAGAAGGTATGCCACCTACATTTGAGGCTACAACTGGTGTGCCTTTCCAGAGTGCTTCGGTAACAGCAAGGCAGAAGCCTTCTTTCGTCGATTTTTGGATTATTACATCCGAAAATCGCTGTACTGCGTTGACCAATGTTTCGTTGTTACCAACAACAAAAATAATATGGCCATTTTTATAAAGTTTATTGGCTTTTCGCAAGACCTTGTTGTACATCCTCATCCCTTCGGGGTCATCACTGGCCACATTATAGCAGAAAACCAGTCTGCAATCGACTTTTTGCCTAACCAGCTTGAATACATCTATCACTCCCTCCGGATCCTTCCATGGGTCGAGCCTCGAAACCTGGGTAATTATCGGCTTGTCTGTGGGTATGCCAGCCTTGGTTATATATTCAATCATGGTCTTCTCGTTGATATCTTTATTCTTCTGGCTAAGTGGATTAATAGCCGGCAACATTAGTCTCTGGTCTATTGGTAGGTCGTCTTTGAAGTACTTTTCGCTTGATACAACAATCTGGTCATATTGAAGCAAGAAACCTTTCAGAAAATCCCATAATTCTTTATGTGGGTTAGTCAGGTCTATATGGCCTCGCCATATCCAGGGCTGGGATTTCCTGTAAGACGTTATGATTGAGAGTGGTTGAGGGTCGTGAATAATGACGCAATCATGGTCCAGGTGAGAAAACTTTGAAAAGTTGTCGTTGACTTGAAGGTATGTTTGTTTTTTTCTTGTCGTTAAATTTAGCTTTGCTCCTTGAAGAGCGTTGTGAAAACTCTTTGTGATCTCAAAAAACTCCTGGCTCCCATGTAAAATTCTCCAACCGGCATCTATACCCACATCATTCATCAAAAGCACAAGAGAATAAAGAATCTCTGCTACGCCGCCACCCTGATATGTGGCATTTAGGTGGACAATGTGTTTGCCGTAGAGGTGTCTTGCTTTGGCGTAAATTTCAGCTAATGTTTCATCGGGTACTATATGACGGAAATCTTCAAGATGTAACATACTAATTCCTTACTAATTCTTTGAGTAACGACCTAATCTCGTTCACAGTATCCACGTTGAACCGAGCTTTTGAAATACTTATTCCGACTTTTATAGAATAAGCCCCATCCGGAAGGACACTCAACATTTCTTCATCGGTATAATCGTCTC
>DAOUVA010000276.1 GCA_030667885.1 Phycisphaerae bacterium | reverse complement strand
TGTTAACAAGCTCCATCAGGGCATTATTATAAATTTCCTTATAGCCTAATTTATCGAGGATTTTATCAGCTCTTACGATACCAAACTCTTTGACCATTTCGACCAGGGCTTCCATCTGTATGATGGTCTGCATGCCCGTGGAGTTATCGATATAGTCGGAGATGCGGCTTTTAACCTTGTGATAAAGCGTTTCATCGGCGGTTTCGTATTTATCACCGAGAACTGCCCTGACCATCACGGGGGCCATTATCTCCTCCCAGCCCTGCCTTAACGTGCTTATAGTTCCATCGTGGTCAAAGACGGCGTGCTTTATCCGGCCAAACGGTATTGATTCATAGCAAAGTTCTATTTCGCTGTCTTTGAAATAACAGCCCCCCCGCCGGTCGGAAGCGAGTTCCGGCTGATAGATATAATCCGGGTCTTTTCCGATCTCGAGTATTTCAGGCCCGGAAGCGGTGCCGGTCTGGTATAATTTCTGAACGGTAACAGCGGCCGCTAAATTAGCAAATTCAGACGCCTCGGCCGGCCGGACACCTGCACCCAGACATAAAGCCAATGCGCTTGTCACCGTATCTCCGGCCCCGACAATATCGAGCTTTTTCAACAATTGAATACCCGGCACCTCGTGGATGCCATCCGAATCAACGGTTATGATGCCGCGGGGGCCACGGGTAAGAAACACGGGTTTTTTAAACTGCTTATAAAGATTCAGAGCGTACTTATTCACATCTTCCAATGCAAGAACATCACCTAATTTGACATCGGCTTTGTTTAACTGAGCCGCTTCCAAATCATTTGTTTTGCGGTAGATGTTTTTGAACTTATGACCATAGTGCCTCGAATCAAGCAGCACAATTTTGTCCGCATTTTTTTTGAAAAGAGCGTTGGCCTGGTCGATGAAAGATTCGTTTGTAATACTACCGGGCACCTGCTGGTTGACAATCAGGACATCCGCATTCTGAAGAGCTTCGTCAATGCCACTGAGCAATGCCGAATCGGTTTGGTCGCTTCGTTTGTTGAAAAAACCGAAGTCAATACGCGGCTGTTCTTTGTCCTCAAGATATGGCTTGCCGAAGGTCACGGTATCGAAATTATCCTTTTGAATAACGAGATGTTTCGTATCGACATTAAGCTCGTGGAACTGGCGTTTTAGCTCTCTGCCGAAGATATCGTCTCCGACAACTCCTATTACCTGTATGGCCTCCGGGGCGAGGGCGGCAATATTCGCAACGACGTTTGATGCGCCACCGAGGGAATAATAATGTCTGCCGACCGCCTGGGCCTGGAGACCGGTTTCCAATGAAACTTCCGAGCCGCAAGCATCGAGCAGCCAATAAGCATCAACACAGAAATCACCATAAACCGCTATTTTAACGTTCTTAATCTGAGTCAGGATTTCATTGATGCGATTTTCTTTCATCGTTAACCACCTTTTATTTATGACTGTTCTACAATCTTTTTATAAAGCAGAGGAAATGTTTGTTTCTGGTCGCCCTGTATATAAAAGCCTTTACCGTTAAAGGCCCGTGGAATTCGCGTTACAATGCTCTTTTGGTCGCGAAAATAATAACCTTCTTTAGATTCATCGCCCATCGCCCTGGGCTCATGGGCGCGAAGGTCAAAGTCGGCGGTGATTATATTATTCGGGACACTTCCTGCATTGGCGGCCATTGAGACGGCCTTAAGCAGGACTTCCGGGCCCGTGACGGCGCTACCGATATTAAGTATCACGCCGCCGTTTGTGAATTTGGTTATTTCGTTCGTATAGATAAGAAAGTCCCGGCCGGAACATCCGCCTTTGGCCTGAGAGTCAAAGGATGGATGCTGATCGATTACGTCGGTGCCTATCCCAACATGAACGGTGAAGGGAATATTATTCTCATAACAGGCGGCAAGAACACTGACTTGCGGATGGCTAAAACTGCACGGTGAATTGTCTTTTGCAACCGAGGCAAGGACCCGGCTGCGGAAATCTTCGACACAGATTGTTTTGCCGAGTGATTCACCACCGCCCAGTTTGTTTTCATTGCCGATGGACAAAGCACTGTTGATATAAGCAAATTCGTAAGCCATTCCAAATCGGCCCTTGCCGAGAGCATCGGGGACATTTTCGCTGGTTTGGCCTATCAGCGCCAGCTCAAAATCGTGTATGGCAGTAGCACAGTTACCGGCTACCAGACTAACGAGGCGGCGATTCACAAGGTCGACAAGCAAAGGCCCGAGCCCGTTTTTTATCAAATGGGCGCCTGTAAAAAGAACAACGGGCTTGTCTGATTTTCGGCATGAGACTATCGCCCGGGCAATGGTTTCGATATCACTGCAAATGTTATCCGGCAAATCAATAACAACATTGTCAATGTCCCCGGGCTTGATAAGGTCATCGAGCGTGACCTTGTTGCTGCGCGTGCTCAAAGGGTACGTATTGATTTTATTAATGTCAAAAACTTTGTATTTGCCGTCGTACTGCATATATAAAGATCTGTTATTTAATCTTTTCAAGTAACTTTTCAAGCCGTTTTATGGATTGTACCATACAACGAACAGTATGATAATTCACCTTCCAGGAATGGCTCATGTGCGTCCAGACAGGTTCGCCCTCTCTGGCAAGCAGCGGCCACCACTCACCTACGGGATGGTTAATCATCTTATCGAAAACAAAACGGTGCACGTTTACGTAGGCAGGCCAGTATTTTTCAGGGTCGAAGCGCAACGCCCCCTCCAACATTCCAATCATAACTTCCGCCTGCTGCCAGAACTCTTTTTCCCTGTCGTAAACACCACCGGCATGCGGACCTTCGACGTAAACACCGCCGAATTCGTCATCGATACCGTTCGTCATTCCATGGTCCATCGCCTTTATAATAATGTCACGATATTGATCAAAGCCTTCGCCCATAATGTCCGTAGCATGGGCCAGCAGCCATGCAAATTCCACGTTGTGACCGGCTGAGGTGTTGTCTCCGGAGTTGGGCTTTTCTCCGCCCTCGGCGAATCGGTCCCAGCCCCATATAATATCGAACTTTATCTGCGGCGCAATCTGCCAGTCGGGTGTAAACTGTGGTATTCCGGTGGCGTACTTTGGGTGGATGATTCTCTTTATAAGGATATCTATATCTTCGATTAATTTTCGGCGGTGTACGTTTTGGCCGGTGCATTCATACAATGTAGTAAACGCCTCCATCAGGTGCATATGGGCATCGAGGGTTTTTCTGTCCCCCCCGCCGCTTCCCGGCCCGCACAGGTCCCAGTTCCTCTGAAACATCTCAAAATAACCGCCGTACATCGTATCGGCACAGTACTTCTGCATAAGGTCGAAAACCTTCTCGGCGTATTCGGCGCCTCTCGGATCACCCGTAGCCAGGGTATATTCGCTGAGCGAATAAATAGCAAAGCTGAAGCCATAAATAATCTTCTTATCGATAGCGACATTGCCCTTACGGTCCACCGTCCAGAAGAATCCGCCGTATTCGGTGTCCCACATCTTGTCGATGAGAAAATCGACACCGTGTTTGGCATATTCGGCACATTTACCGTTGCCGTAACCGGCTCTATGGGCCGAGGCCATTGTGTAAACGGTACGGCTCTGGGCGATTAACGATTTCTCGTCCTCACCGGTATCATTGCCGTCCTTATCGAAGTGAGTAATAAAGCCGCCGTTCTTATCGTCCTTGCATCGGTCCAGCCAGAACGGCATAAGCTCTGTGGTCAGATGTTTTTTGCATTCTTCGAGACAGGCCGATACCTGCTTAGCATCAACAGCCATTTAGCACTCCTTTCAATTAGTCATTGAATATCTTTTTTCAATAAGTCAAGTCAGCTTATCAATAGAATTGCCGCATAATAACAAAAATGCCCGCTGAGAACAACGGGCATTATATGCAAAATTAGGTGCGGGAAATTTTCCCGGTATTTTGAAACAAGATATCTGCTTTCGCAGGGATATCGGCTTTGTCTTAACTTTTTGCCTGGTCGAGGATAAGGTCCTTTACTTTCTGGCTGGGCAGATTAAGCGCTCCGTAAGCGGCCGCTGCTGCGCTGCGAAGCTCGGTGGGCGTATCGGTCGAACTGATAAGTGAGTAAATCGCGCCAACCATCGGATCAACCAGCATATTTGCGTTTAACTTTGCTGAAGTTGCAAGGGAGTTAAACGCCGATATTCGCACATCAGCGGCATTGTTATTATCAAGGGCCATTGCTGCTATTGCCCGCTGAGCACCGGGGCTGTCGAGATGAGCTAAAATCTGGCCTGACAAAATCTGGATTTGTTTTCTTTCGTCATTTACCGCAGTTACAAGGGCATTCTGAGCGGCAGATAAATTGATAACAGGATTTCTGGACAGAGCCAACTTGAGCATAGCTTGAGCAGCCCGCAGGGCATAACTATCTGCTATCTGTTTGTCCAACTGGGCTTTGGATCCTAAAGCCTCGGCTAAATTCGCTACGACGAGCTTACTTTCGGCGAAAGGCTCTTTTGGTCCTGCCGCGGCTACTGCTATAGCAGCACTGTATCTTACCATTATGTTATCGAAAGACAGTGCCTCAAGCAGGGGTTGAGCGGGTCCAATGCGATAAAGCAAGGATTTTTCACCGGCGGTGGTACCCAACGCCTCAATAACACCAAGGGCGACATGGGCGTTCTTGTCTTTTACCGCCCTTGCAAGAGCCTGATGGAGATATTCAACTCCGGCGGTGGTGGCATAGACAAGTGCATCCGCGTGGCTCTGGCCAAAATAACTGGGCATTGTTTCGATACCGGCGGACTCGGCTTTGAAAAAGGCAGCCAGCCACAGTCCAATAGCAGGACCGAATCCCGCGTCGGCTTTGAGCGCCCATTCGCAGCAGCGCATCGCCATAAGCTCGTTAAAGTAACTGCCGGGAACTTCTACGCGAGTCAATCGCTGCTGATTAGCATCCAAAAACCAAATATTTGCAAACTCGGCATCGTTAGCAGGAGTTAATGATTGCGAATGATAATAGTATTTCTCTGCAAGCTCAAAGAACAACTGAGCTGCTGAAATTTTCAAAGCACCGGGATCAATTTTCATCAGGCTGATTGTGGCCAGTTGACGAATTTCTGCCGAAGCGTCGTTTTCGACAATATACTTCAGATAGGCCTGTGATTGGGGATAACCAATCTTACCTAATGCCCGTACTATCTGGTCCTTGAGGGCCACATTATCAGTCTGCAATGCTGCGGCAAGAGGTCTTATTGCATCCCTGCCAATTTGTGGAAGTGCCCGTACGATATCCGGCAGTTCCGCTTCGCGGGAATTGTCAGCTATGGCATCAAGCATAAATGGTATCGCGTATTCACCCGCATTGCGAAGCCGTTTAACCGCGGTAAACCAACCACGGTCAGTACTGCTTAGCCTCTTTATCTCTACTACAATAATCCCCGGATCAGCCCGGCGAGTATAGCTGCCCTTCTCGATAAGGTCGATGATTTTACCGCTCAACTCTACTAATTCAGGATCAGGAGCGAATTCTTTGACTCGTAATAAAATCGCGTAACCCTGGGGATTTTTTTTAGTTAGCTCAAGCAATTCTACAGGGTCCGGATTTCCTTGCAGGACTACCTGTGCATATCCCTTGGCTAAGTCGGGTCGGCCAATCGTGGTATAATGCAGTAAATGGTTCCAGTTCTCCTCAAGAGTCTGAGCAAAACCGGCGCTGACTACAATAAGTGTCACTGCTAAAATCGCTGTGGCAGTTTTTCCGTTGAACATTGAAATTTCTCCTAAAAACTCTCTGCTTTTCTATCACAAAAAGGGCTCAGCGGCCAAAAACAAATATAGATAAAGAACCAGATTTGCCGGCCCTTACCTCCAAAAACAGCTGTATTGATGCGATTGTTGCCCTGGCTCATGTGGACAAAAACCACCTTTAACTATAATATATTACCAGTAAATACCTTTCATGTCAATAAAAAACCACTTTACTTGCCGGAATAAGCATCGATTAAGCAATTTATAATTACATTTCAGGGCAGTTTTCACTATAATATCGGATGTAACAACTCAATTTCCCAAAAGTCCCCTGCCGGTTAAACAAAGGATATAATTAAGCAAAAAGTGGTATTATGCGTTAAGAAAATGGCTTTATGCTTTTAGTATTCCCTGTCCTTATTTGCGCTAAAACTAAGTAGTCTTATACCGAATCGATCAGTATAGAGCCCGAACTGATGTCAGATTTAAAGAAAAGGTTTTGGGGGCACTAACTGTGCCCCCAAAACCGGTTTACTTCAACATATCGAGCCATATATGTCAACCCGATTCGTCATTCCTTCG
>DAOUVA010000134.1 GCA_030667885.1 Phycisphaerae bacterium | reverse complement strand
TTCGACTGCTCGCAAACCTGAAAGAAGTCGAGGAACCTTTTGAAAAAAGCCAGATAGGCTCTTCGGCTATGGCTTATAAAAGGAATCCGATGCGGTGTGAAAGGGCAACGTCCCTGAGCAGACTGGTATTGTCCTTGGCCACCAGCCCGCAAATGACCGCATCGGAACAGTGGCTCGAAAGAACGCTCGATGACTCGGCCAACAGGCGGATAGTTATACCGGAAGCATTTTTGGCTGTCGATGGGATTCTGCAAATCCTTATCAACGTTACAGGCGGGCTTGTAATCTATCCAAAGGTGATAGAAGTCCGTGTCGCAGCAGAACTGCCTTTTATGGCCAGCGAGAATATCCTTATGGCGGCGGTCAAGGCCGGAGGAAACAGACAGGAACTGCACGAGAAAATCAGGCTGCATTCACAAGCCGCAGCGGCGCAAGTCAAAAATTTCGGCAAACCCAACGATTTAATTAACCGGTTAAAAGCTGATATTTCTTTTAATAAAATCAATTTCGAAAAAGTGCTGGACCCGAGCAAATACATCGGCAGAGCGCCGCAACAGGTCGATGAATTCATCAGAGATGTCGTAACACCACTGTGCCGAAAATACCGCACGCAGCTTAACAAGAAAGTAACGCTTAAAGTATAAATGAGTGGAAGTAAAAATGACCAGAGAAGAACTAATAAAGAGAATAAAGGAAACAGCTTATCTGGAAGGTGACTTTGTCCTTCGCAGCGGTAAGCGAAGTAAATACTATCTCGACAAATATCTTTTCGAGACCTGTCCGGACATCCTCAAGGCCCTCGGCAGTGAGTTTGCGAAACATATTACCGATGATGTCACCCTGATAGCAGGCGCCGAATTGGGCGGTGTCGCTTTAGCAGCAGCTACTGCGATGGAATCCGGCAAAAACTGGGTCATTATCCGCAACAGCAAAAAGGGCTATGGAACCGGCAAAATGGTCGAGGGCGTCCTGAAGGCAGGTGACGTTGTTCTTTTAGTTGAGGACATCGCCACGACCGGCGGACAAGTCGTCGAAGCCGCCAAAATCATTACCGACGCGGGCGCAACCGTTAAAAAAATCGTCTGTGTAATCGACCGCAAACAGGGGGCCGAAGAAAACATTACCGAAGCCGGCTACACATTCGAGTCCATCCTTACAAAAGACGACCTTGGCATTAAAGACACGAATTAACAAAAATCACATAATGAATAAACCGCTGAAAAATCAATCTGTGATAACGATGATCGGTCTCGGTGTACTGACAGCATTTCTGGTTTATCCCCAACCGAAATTGCAAGCAGCTCCACAGAACATAATGTTATTCGCAGATTCTTCAAGAGGACGACCTTTTTCCAAGGACCCGGATGTAGTTAATTTCAAGGGTAAATACTATATGTATTACTCAATTCCCCCATTCGGAGACGGCCGCTCCCGGGACGGTTGGGCTATAGGAATTGCCGGAAGTAACGACCTTCAGACTTGGAGCAGAATCGGTGATATCCTCCCGGCTGGAGAATATGAAAAGAAGGGTTTAGCCGCACCGGCAGCTATTGTTCTTAATAAACAAGTGCATCTTTTCTATCAAACTTACGGCAACGGCCCAAAGGACGCAATTTGCCACGCCTTCAGCGACGATGGAATTCACTTTACCCGGAATCCCACGAATCCGGTCTTCTCGCCGACAGGCCAATGGAACGTGGGAAGAGCAATTGACGCAGACGTAATCCAGGATAACGGCCGATTACTGCTCTACTGCGCCACTCGCGACCCATCAATGAAAATCCAGATGCTCGCGGTCGCCGGCGCTCCTTTGAATTCAGGTTTTGGACGCTCTACCTGGACGCAGCTATGCAACAGCCCTATTCTCAAGCCGGAACTCCCTTGGGAGAAAAAGTGCATCGAGGCCCCTGCCGTATGTAAACATAACGGGCTATTCTTTATGTTCTATGCTGGCGCCTATAACAATCAACCTCAGCAGATAGGATGCGCCGTGAGCAAAGACGGCATTTCATGGAAACGCCTGTCCGAAACACCCCTGCTCACCAATGGAAAACCGGGGCATTGGAATTCGAGCGAATCCGGACACCCCGGCGTTTTCGTAGATAATGACGGCCAAACGTATTTATTCTTTCAAGGCAACAACGACCGAGGCAAAACATGGTACATTTCCAAAATGAAGGTCGAATGGAAAAATAACAGGCCCTTTCTCATTAAGCCCTGATCAAAGACCACAAACTTGTAAACAGCGCCGTCTCAGGCGTCTTCCCCTACCTGTCGAAACAATAAGTGAAAAATATAGCAAGCGAACTTCTGCTTACCCTAATATACTTTCTATCTTTCGAATTACCCGCGCAGCAATGGTATTTTTTGTCGTCGTCGGAAGTTTTAACCATTTGCAGTCGGGCGTTTTGATTTGAACTGTTGACTTGCCGGCACCGATTGTGGCAGATGTATTTGCGATTATCATATCAAGATTCTTTTCTTTAAGCTTTATTTCGGCATTTTGCCGAAGGTTTCTATCTTCTAAAGCAAAGCCTACAACGATTTGTTTTTTCCTTTTGTGTTTACCCGCCCATTTGAGAATGTCTGCCGTCGGTTTTAATTTGAGGGTCAGAGATTTACTACTCTTTTTGATTTTTGTTTTAGCTATTCGGGCGGGAGTATAATCAGAAACAGCCGCAGCCATAATCAGACAATTACAAATCTCAAAGTCCTTCTTGACAGCCTCGAACATCTGGGCGGCGGTTTCAACTTCTACTACTTTTGCCCCGCTCGGTAATCTTTGGGTGGTCGGGGCCGTTATCAGTGTTACTTTATGACCGGCCCTGAGTGCGGCACGTACAAGGGCGTAACCCATTCTGCCGCTGCTGGCATTGGAAATAAAGCGGACTGGGTCGATGTACTCCCGGGTGCCGCCCGCTGTAATTAAAATTCGCATCTGGTATCTCGTGAGGTGTATCTCGTAATTTGTGCTTCGTATTTGGGATTATGTTTTGCCAATCTTTGTAGCAACTTTTTCTACTACCTTCAGGATATCTCTCGGCTCGGACATCCTGCCGATGCCTTCGGTTCCGCAGGCAAGCCGGCCCTCAACGGGGCCAATAAGTTGAAAGCCCATTTCTTTGACGGTCGTGACATTGCGCTGCACGGCGGGATTGTTCCACATATTATTGTTCATAGCGGGAGCCAAAAACACGGCCTCCGACTGAATCAGACGCCAGGCCGCACAAAGGGTCGTGCTAAGTAAATCATCACAGATGCCGTTTGCAATTTTGCCTATGATATTAGCAGTCGCAGGCACTACAACAATAATATCAGCCCAGTCAACCAAAGCTATGTGCCCGATTTTATATTCTTCGGGTGTGTTCCAAAGGCTCGTAAAAACGGCCGAGCAGGTAACCGCCTCAAAGCTGGCTTCGCCGACGAGACGACAGGCATTTTCCGTCATTACGGTTTTTACTTTGGCGCCGGCAGCGGTCAGCTTGCAGGCCAAATCGACCGCCTTGTATGCAGCGATTCCGCCGCTAACACCCAGCAGAATATTCATATTGTTAAGCATCTCGTATCTCGTTTACCGCAGATGTGTACCGAAGAGCTGATGTATCTCTATTTTTTCTTTTCATTCCCTACGATCTTCGCGGGCAAACCGTCATCGATGGCGATCTTGTCCTGCAGGATTTCCTGAACAACAATTTCAAGCATTGTTTTGCCTTCGACATCTTCAATCAACGGCCTGGAGCCCTGTAAAAGCTCACTTAACCGTTTCTGAACCAGCGCCGTCAATTTGAATCTACCGCCGACCTTGTTTACTATCTTTTCACTTTTGAGTTCATCTATCATTTTTTTACCTCATATCCTGATTCAGGGCCCATCCTGCAATACGTCGTAAGATGGAAACCTTACCAATCTTCATTCGTTGTATTAATAATTAGCTTCCTGCTTTAGGGTTCGTGGTTAACATCCTGGTATCACCACTGAAAGCTTAAGACTCACCGCCGGAATCCTCGATAATTTGCACGCATTCGTCAACCGCCTGCTGCAAGTCCTCATTTATAATCATATGTTTATAATACTGCCAGGCCGCGGCAATCTCACCACTTGCCCCGCTCAGCCTTTTTTCCGCAGCATCAGCAGCTTCCCTGCCTCTGTTGTCCATACGTTTTACAAGGTCCTTTTCGGTCGGTGGTAAAACAAATATCATCACCGCATCCGGAAAAATCGGCAGAGTCTGTTTGGCGCCCTGAACGTCGATTTCAAGAATAATATTTTTTCCGGCTTCAATAGCTTCTTCAACTTTGTCCCTTGGCGTTCCATACAGATGACCGAACACCTCAGCATGTTCCAACAGAAGGTTCTTATCGATTCGCTCCTGAAACTCCTGTTCTGATATAAACCAATAATCCTGGCCGTCAACTTCGGCTTTACTCTTCGGCCGGGTCGTGACCGAGATGCTAAGATATAAATTATCGAACCGCTTAACCACCTCTTTGCAGATAGTGCTCTTGCCGACTCCGGACGGACCGCTCATTATCACCACTTTGCCTTTACTGTTCTCTGTTTCGCTCATTCCAACTCCAGTATAAACTCTCGATGCTCTTGACGTTCCGTATCCTTACTATTCTATATTCTGGACCTGTTCCTTGATCCGATCTACCCGGCATTTTATATCCACCACACAGCGTATAATGTCGGTATTGGAGGCCTTGCTGGCAATAGTATTTGCCTCTCTGAGCATCTCCTGGCTTATGAAGTCCAACCTGCGTCCGGCCAGCTCATTTGCCTGGCAGGCCTGAGAAAATTGCTGCAGATGTGAATCCAGCCGGGCCACCTCTTCGGATATATCCGACCTGTCGGCAAAAATGGCGACTTCCCTGGCAAGTGTTTCTTCGTCCAATTTCAGCTTTACCTCGGCAAGCAGCGAATCGACCCGTTGCTTTAGCTTTGCAGCGTACTCCTGCAAAACTATATCGCCCCGGGCACATATCTGTCCAAGGTCTTCTTCTATCGCAGCGCAGTGTTTTTTCAAATCAGCTTCCAGGAAACCGCCTTCAGCGGCCCGCATTTGCTTGACCTTATCTATCGCTTTCTGGCTGACTTCCAGAACCTTTTCCCTGATTTGCTCGGACGCTTTTTTGTCCGGCAATGCCGGCTGAATGATTCCGGGTAGGCTCAACAAATTGCCAATATCAATCGATCCCTTAATACCTGCCAACGAGCCGGCTCTGTTCAATTTCTCCGCAACGGTCTTAAGGGCCGCTTCATCTATATCGAAGAGAGCATTTACCGACGAATTCTTGAGCCTAAGAACATAATTTATGGTCCCGCGTGACATATTATTTCGCAGAAGCTTGTCAATATCTTCTTCGATAAACGCCACCGGCTCCGGCAACCTTATAATCGCCTTGAAGTAGCGGTGGTTGACGGTCTTTATTTCAACGAGGTAACTTACGCCGTTAACCTCGCCCTGTGCCTGGCCATAACCGGTCATACTGTTTATCATAATGCTACGCTTTCAAGCCAAATTCTGCCGTATCAGCAGCCATTTTATATACGCCTTGTGAACAATTTCTCTCATTAACCACCGGGCGAATTTACATCTGCCGCGGCATTAACATCACTTGTGGTCTGCCCCATACCGGCAGATGCCGAAGGCTGCTCCGGGCTTGCCGGCAGCTCTTGCCTGACTGTTGTGTTTTCTCCGCGTTCAATGACATCCGGTCTGTAAAATTTGGCCATCACCAATGAAAGGGTCAGATAAACACCCACTAACGCTATTGTCACCCAGGTCAGAAAATCGCCGGTTTTTGAGCCCAAAATTCCACCGGCCCCAGCGCCGCCGAATGCCCCGCTCAAACCACCTCCTCTGCCCTTCTGAATTAAAATGATTAAAATCAGCGACACGCAGCAAATAATGAACAAAGCGGCAACCATCTTCATAACAAAACCAACTGCTAACAATGGAAAAACTGTCATATTCGTAATCCTTTCAACAGATTATTTATTATTTTCTATTACTATAGTTGCGGAATCGTTGCAGCCGCTTTCAATAGTAAATAGTCAATCGCCGGTTAAATTGCTCCCTGAATAATCGCAAGAAAAGCGTCCGACTTCAAACTTGCCCCGCCGACCAGAAGGCCGTCTATATCAGGCTGAGCCATCAATTCTGCCGCATTGTCGGGTTTTGCAGAACCGCCATATTGAATGCGAATTCCCCCGGCCAACTCGTCACTATACATCCCGGCCAAAAGTTTTCGAATAAAATCGTGCACTTCCTGCGCCTGCTGCGGTGTCGCCGTCAGACCCGTTCCTATGGCCCAGACCGGCTCATAAGCTATGGTTACCGCAGAGACTTTTTCTTCGCTCAGGCCTGCCAGGCCGTTTTTCAACTGCCGGCTTACAACATCATTCGTCTTCGAAGCTTCCCGCTCAGCGAGCAGCTCGCCTACACACAATACCGGCAACAGCCCGCCTGCAATCGCGGCAGCAAGTTTCTTGTTTATCAGCTCATCAGTCTCACCGATTACATGCCGGCGTTCCGAATGGCCGCAGAGGCAATAGGTACAGCCAATATCCTTTAACATCGACGTACTTATCTCGCCCGTAAAAGCTCCGTCAGGTTCAAAGTAAACATCCTGTGCGCCGACACTGATACTCGATGTGCCAAGAGCTTTAGTCACAGACTGTAAATAAATGAAAGGCGGAAAAACCGCCACAGTCGCTTTTGTGCCCGCTGTCTCTGTCATGCCCGAAGCAATACCTTCAGCCAACTCTACAGAGCTTGTGCAGTCAGTATTCATTTTCCAGTTACCTGCTACAAACGGCTTTCTCATAAAACTCTCCTAATCAACTCCTGGTTCGCAGTTCTTAGCTCATTAATAAATTATTAATCCAAATTATAGCAACTCCGTTGCCCTGGGAAAACTGCCCAATATCGAAAGCTGCAAGCAATGCTTACGAGCTTCCGCCAGTCCTTCCTGAATGTTTTTGTCCGTTCTGTGTCCCAAAAAATCCACAAAGAAATAGTATTCCCATTCTCTCTTTTTGCTGGGTCTTGACTCGATATTTGTCATATTGATACCATATCTCTTGAAAACATCGAGCACATCAGACAAAGCCCCGGCCTTGTGAGAGGTGCTGAATAACATAGCAGTTTTATCTTCATCGGTAGGCTTTGCATCTTCCTTGCTGATTATCAAAAATCTGGTTATATTGTTGGCAATATCCTCAACATTCTCGCAGATGATTCTCAGGCCATACAGCTCCGCAGCCACATTGGAGCCAATCGCAGCGGTATTCGGCTCATTGGCCGCCATTTGTGCCGCCCGGGCGGTTGAAGCCACCGGTATAGTTTGCGCCTCTTTAAATGTGGCACTGAGCCAGTTTCGGCACTGAGCGAATACTTCGGGCTTGGAGTAAATCTTCTCGATTTTTTCCAGCGAACAATTACCCAAAAGGCTGTGATGAATTGCCATCTGAACCTCGGCACAGATCTTCACGTTAGAATCTATCAGGGCGTCAAGCGTCTCTATTACGCCGCCGCCCTTAGTATTCTCCACCGGCGCAAGGCCCAGGTCACAATGACCTTTACTCACTTCATCGAAGATACTCGTGATGTCCACCAATGGTTCATATTCGACACTCTGGCCGAACTTGAGCATTGAGGCGGTATGGCTGAAGCTGCCGGCCGGGCCGAGATAGCCGATTCGCAAAGGCCTTTCCAAAACAAAAGATCCGCTCATCAACTCACGCCAAATAGCTATTAGGCACCTGTCAGGCAGAGGACCTTTATTGGCCTTGGCAATCCTGTCAAACACATCTTTTTCGCGGTCCGGCGAATAAACCGGCTTGTCGGTTTTGGTCTTCAGCGTTCCTATCTTTACGACAACGCGCGCACGCTCGTTGAGCAGCTTTACAAGCTGATTGTCAACTTCGTCAATCTTCTTTCTCAGTTCTTCAAGAGACATAAATCAAATCCAAAAAGTCAAAAAAGTCAAAAAAGTCGGAAGCAAACCCTGGACGCTGTCCACCTTTTTTTATAAAAACTAATATATTTAACAGAATTTTACTCTTGCGTCAATGAATTTGACTGATTAGATAATATTTTAAGTACATAATTCATGTAAAATATGCAAAAAGTAACAAAATATACAATTTTTCACACCAAATGGGGCTATTTCGGCCTTGCTGGCACCGAATACGGCCTTTGCCGTACCCAACTGCCCGGATCTAAGCATGAAAAAATTAAATCACGCCTATTAAAAAATCTTCCCGCCGCTCAATTTGATAAAACTTTTTATAAAATTCTTCAGCATCAGATAATCGCCTACTTTGAAGGTGATTGTATAAAATTCAGCAGGGATATTCCTCTTATCCTCGATGGATTCAGCTCGTTCGGCATATCGATTTTGACAACCTGTCGGGAAATTGAAATCGGCCAAACAATAACATACGGCAAATTAGCGAAAAAAGCAGGCAGACCAAATGCCTCCCGTGCTGTCGGCAGTACCCTCGCCAAAAACCCTCTGCCATTAATTATCCCCTGCCACCGAATTATCCGCAGCGACGGTAAGCTCGGCGGCTTCTCCGCACCCGGCGGTATAATCTTAAAAAAGAAAATGCTTGAACTTGAAGGCAAAGTCCTCAGAATCTGAACCTACCATCTTCTTATATAACTCCAATTCGTTAAAAAACATTAGAAAAAAATTGAAATAAATTTATTTTTTTCATTGACAATATAATGATAAACGTGTATAATTCCACGAAATATAGCTGAAATCATTACATTACGAAAGGAGAAACGAAATGAATGAAATCATTGAAAAAAACAGGCGCTTGCTGCGTTTTTACTGTGAAACACTAAGAACAATAGCATCGGTAATTCTGATTTTGCAGTTGATTGCTGTCTGCGCAATGACCATTTTCGCACTTTTATCAAAATTCGGGCTTTGGCCTGGTACCAAACCTTTTAATATGGTCATAATCACTTTTTTACCAAGTTACCTCAAGGCTATTTTTTTCTGGATAGGAATACTGGGACTTGCACAGTTCGTAAGATATCTATACGAGAACGACTACTTACCCGGCTGGATACTCCGTCATGGAGATATGTTTTTCTACCTGTATGCACTCCTGACCATCTTAGAGGTCGTTTGGATATATATGACGAATGACCATTCTCCGTCTCTTTATACTCAGGCGATTAAGATATCTGGTTCAGTGCTTGGTACTGCGGTAAAAGTTATGGTTCTGGTCGGACTTGGCCAGATTTTACGGCACCTTATGCCCGTTATTGAAGAATCTAAATCGCTTGTCTAAAAGGAGTTTTACAAATGATTAACATTCGACTGGATTATATACTTTTAGATAAGCGGTCATCACGTCAATAATTTTAAAAAGACTCCAGAGAATAATTATTGCAAAGCCTATCAAAAGAAAATGGGATTTTAACTTTTTTAAGTTTGATATCTCATTAATAGGAATAATGCTCAATGCGACGGCC
>DAOUVA010000353.1 GCA_030667885.1 Phycisphaerae bacterium | reverse complement strand
CGGCAGTCGTCTCGATGGGTTTGCTCAGGCTCTTTCGCAAAAGCAATATCCTGGAGAATAACATCGTCCAGACGGCGGCATCAGCCGGAGAGTCCCTCGCTGCCGGTGTTATTTTCACTTTGCCTGCACTGGTCATTATGGGCTATTGGGACGACTTTGGAGGGAACAACTACTGGTGGATTACAATCATCGCCGCGTTTGGGGGCTTGTTAGGTGTACTGTTTACGATACCGCTTCGACGTTCCCTTATAGTTGAGGGCGATCTGCAGTTCCCGGAAGGAATTGCGACTGCTGAGGTTCTTGAGACCGGGCAAGAGGGCGGTAAGGGTGTTTGGACTATTGCAATAGCGGCCCTTGTTGGTGGATTGTTTAAGGTATGTGCAAAAGGCATCGGCCTGTGGCCTGAGGTACTCGAAGGCGCCAGAGGCATCAAGGGAATGCTGCTTTACGGTGGCTCGAACCTAAGCCCGGCGTTGCTTTCGGTCGGATATATTGTAGGTTTGAATATTGCAGTTCTGATATTTCTCGGTGGAGTTGCCAACTGGTTTGCGGCCATCCCAATCATGGCTGGCCAAAACGAATGGCCCGTTTACCAGCTTGAGAGTGAGGTTGAAAATCCCGACAGCTGGAACGCCTTTGCCTTGGAATACAAAACCATAGAACCCGAAGCATCTATTGAAGAAACTGAAGAAGTGAAAACACACAATGCTGATGTCGATACTAAGCTGGGCACGCCTGTTGACGCGAAGGACTACGCGTGGCAAATCTGGTCGAAGCGGACGCGATACATTGGCGTCGGAGCGATGCTCATCGGGGGCCTGTGGACTATTTTCAAAATGAGAGGCTCCCTTCTGAGCGGAATGAAGAGCGGATTGAAGGCATATCAGGCCATGGGACAGGGCACAGCTGAAATCGCCAGAACTGAAAAAGACTTGCCCATGAAATGGATACTTATACTGATTGTTGCTTCAATTGTCCCGCTGTTTCTTGTTTACCAGACATTCGTTGCAGACGTGTACGTCTCTCTGCCAATGGCGGTTGTCATGCTTATAGCGGGATTTTTATTCTCTGCTGTGGCCGGCTATATGGCGGGCCTGGTCGGTTCTTCAAATAATCCAATCTCCGGTATTACCATCGCCACTATAGTCGTTTCCTCTCTTTTGCTGCTCGTGCTCATGGGCAAAGGTGCTGAAAATGGCCCTGCAGCGGCGATCATAGTTGGTTCGGTTGTTTGCTGTGCGGCCGCGATTGCTGGCGACAATATGCAGGACCTCAAGGCCGGCAGGATTGTCGGGGCAACGCCCTGGAAACAGCAGGTTATGCAGATAGTAGGCACATTGTCCGGAGCAATCATAATAGCACCGGTTCTCATGCTCCTGCACGAGGCGTACGGTTTCAAAGGGCAGCCGGGCGCCGGTCCGGACGCTCTCTCGGCAGTTCAGGCGAACCTGATGGCCTCGGTCGCAACGGGCGTTTTTAAGGGCGACATGCCCTGGAATTTCGCATTTATCGGGATGGGTTTCGCTGCTGCGATTATTATTCTTGACCTTTTTCTCGAAGCTAACAAATGCTCGTTCCGAACGCCTGTACTTGCGGTCGCTATTGGATTCTATCTGCCGCTGGAGCTTTCAGTGCCTATCTTCGCAGGCGGCATAATACATTGGGCGATAAAGGGTTTCCACAAGCGAAAAAATACCAGTTCGGAGCAAATCGGAAAATCCAGCCGCAACGGCCTGCTGTTTGCTTCCGGCCTCATTACGGGTGAAGCACTAACGGGCATCCTCCTGGCGATTCCTATCGTCATCCTCAAGCAATACGAAATTGACCTTCCTATTATCGAGTACTTCACCGGTAAGACGATGCCCTTGGGTGGTTGGATTGGTGCAGTGTTGCTAATAGGTGTGGCGTACTGGTTGTATCGCTCCGCATTGGGAGTGAAACAGCAATCATAATGCTGAAAATAAAGAGCCGTTAAATTCAATGTTCGGCAGTTTCTATATTTTTTGGCTATTGCTTTTACTGCACGAAAGAGTATATCGGATCCCATGGGGGAAGTTTTATCGCGGGCTGTTTATAAATATCCAGAATTTCCTTTGGAACATATTTTTTCTTTACGATGATGCTGTAAACGTTTGTGTCGAACCATGAATCGTAGATAGTCCAAAGGCCTTTGCTGCCCTTGTCGTCTCCCCAACTGTTTTCAACCAGCCACTTTTGAGGTTTATCTTTTTGCATATCGACGCCGATGAAGACCATTGCGTGGTTGGGGACGCTTTCACGGAACAGAGAACGCTCGGCCTTGGTCATGGCCATATCGGTCAGGTAAATAGAATCATAATCGAATATCCCCATGGCCATTATCCCGTGTTCCCTGCTTTGGTCTTTACCTACGTCGCAGGAGAACCAGATAGGTTCGTCGTCAAGCACCGCCTTAACGGCGATCTCTTTGAGAATTTGCATTTTTACGTTCGCGAAGTGGGCATCGTCACCGTCACGGATATTTCTTGTAAGATTAATGCTGTAATGTTTTCCGTATTTTTTTGAGGGGTCGTTAAAGATGTCCACATATTGACTCAAATCGACACCAACGAATTCCTTATAAAAGCTCTTCGGACTGTAGGTGTGGATTTTGCTTACAACGGAATTGGCGTCCTCGAATCGCCACTGGAACTCACTTGGCGGCTGGCCGAGGTTCAATACGAGCATTTTATAAACATGGGCCAGCATTTTCGTTTTTTCCGTGCGAATTTTCTTGAGTGACTTTCTTTGTTTGTGCATATTTCGAAGTTTAACAGCGTCGCCGCGGAGCTTTCTGCTGATAAGAGCATTCATCAGGCTTGTATTGCCGGAGCTGTTTGTTTCGGGCATAATTTCCTGGGGAACGGCGCCATATTTTTCGACGAGGTTAACGACATTTTCCCAATAGCCGCCGTCGGGTATTGGCTTGCGAAGTAAGAACTCCATTTCACGGTCGAGGATGTCACGGCCTGCGAATTCAATGATGTTTTCCAAAAAGCAGTTTGCCTTTTCGAGCTTGTCCCAGAAAGCGAGATAGTTCTGTGAGAACTCAAAGCTTTCGAGATTGTTGTTTTCGATGACTTTCGGTCGCAGGATGTTAAGCCCGGCAAAGAGCCAGCACCGGCCGCTTTTTTTCTGATTCGTGATGCCTTTTGTTTCGATTTTATGGCTGAAAATTTCGTTGTGTTGCCGTAGAAGGTCACGATTCAGGGCAAGACTGCTGATATCATTGTTCGTAATGGAATTATACATAGCCTTGGTATGTGTATCCATTTCAAAAGATGAATGAAATTTATCGATTGTCTTTGTTGTCAATGCACCTTCGTCGGCAAAAAGCGATGATACGACAAAAAATAATACCAATTGAACGACGAAGACGGACTGCCCTTTAAAACAGCGTTTCATAATGACTCCTCCTTTGATTATGAGAAAGTTGAAGTTTGTAAATCGGGATTTGTTTTTAGCTGGCGGATTTTCTCAAGACTATCGACGAATTGCTCTCTGGCTTTTTCCAGATAGGCGTTGACTTCATCTATATATCCATCTGCGGAGGCCGACCATACACGATTTAGGTAGCGTTCTCCGGCGGCAAAGCAACTCATCACATCGGCGTATGCTGCAAGGCCGTAACGATGTGAGATGCTTTCACGGGCGTCCACAAACATAGCAAGATCGTCAACGAATAGTTCATCGATCCGGTGACGCATATCGTATGTATTTATCGAGTGCTTGTCGGTATTGAGTTTGTTGATATTGGTTGCTATTTTTTCAAGACTGCTTTCTACAGTTTCAATCCTGGAAGCAACATGATGCTCCGTTTTACTGTGTCGTGCAATATCGACCCTGATTATAACAACTCCCGCCGCACCGAGACCAAGTGTGGGTATATACCACAACCACCTGACGGCGCTTTCATCGACAACTGTAGATAAAGCCGCTGCGATGAAACCAACTGTAACCATTAGAAAGCCAATTAATTTCATAGTCAATCCCTACCCTCCCTGCATTCCTGCGATAATGTAGTAGATGGCAAAACCAACTCCAATAATCCCCTCGCCAATGATCAGGCCGGCTGCGATGGGAATGCCAACCTGCTCGCTATAGTGCTGTCCCTTTGCTTTATCGCTGGCAATCCGAAAAATGGTGCCAATAGTATATGTCAGAACAATGCTGAATGGCAGATAGAATCCAAGGCCCACCTGAATCCCGAGCCCGCCAATACCTGTTGTGCTGAGCAGCGCGCCCAGGCCGGCGCCGGCCAGATACTTATAAACAGGGACATTACCTTCGAGAATCCCCTTTATCATGCTCGCCAGAACCGTACCTTGCGGCGCCGGCAATTTTTCACTGCCAAGGCCGTATGCCTTATGGAGCACAAACAAGAGACCTATCATCAGAATCGGGCCAAGCCATGTTGCAAGAAGCTGTCCTATCTGCTGCTTTCGTGGTATAGCACCAACGAGATAACCCGTTTTCAAATCAAGCATCAAGTCCGTCGCTTGGGACATTGCCATGCACGTGGCAGCGCCGACCATGACCGACGATATAATGGCCGGCTTGTCACCAAGACCGCTTGCAATCAAAATCAAAAGAGTCACGGCAATAAGCGTCATACCACTCATTGGCGACCAGTTTGTTCGGCCTATGCATTCGGAGAGAATCACGCCAGCCATCCATATCCAAACCGTGCCCAGCAGAGCCATTGCCAGCCCTCGCATGATACCCATTTCCTCTACAGATAATACTGCGACAATTCCCAGGAGAATAACCGCACCAACGATGCCCACGTACAGCAGCTTGATTGGCAGCTCATCCTTCGACATTGCGGCACCGGTTTTCGCCGCCGATTGCATGCTGCGGATCGCACTGATAATCAAGGGAAACGCCAGTACAATTCCAGTTAGTGCGCCGCCGACTAACATCCCGATTCCGACCGGCCTGAACAACGCAATCCGCAAATAACCCGGCATCGTCTGCTCAAGTCCCTGCAATTGTTCCGGTGAAGGCAAAAGATTCATCCGTGACAGAATCGGCGCTAGAACCCAATAGCAGGCATAACCGCCGATGACAAAACATAGCCCGCCTTTGCCTGCGATAAATCCGATTCCTATCGTCAGTAACGAGACAAACCAGATACCATTCATGTAATCAGGCATGCCGATGTGCTGGCCCAAAGCCCAGTTTTCGAATCCGGTCAGATGGCTGAT
>DAOUVA010000241.1 GCA_030667885.1 Phycisphaerae bacterium | reverse complement strand
TGACTGGGGGGACCGGCTATGAGAACTATCTTTTTCTTTCTACGCATCTTCAATCTCTTGAGTTGAATGTCTTTGAACTGCACAGTCATTGGCGGCCCGACGTGCAATTGCAGTGCCAGGGCACCTGATCGGTCCCGGTTCTTCCTGTCCCCATCGATTACATCTGCCGTGACCTTACCATTTAGTTTAAGAATAATCCTGTTGCCATAAGCAATAATGTGGTAGTCGTTCCAGCCATCCTTTTTGACATTATTCATAAGGGCATCCGAATCACCAAGAGGACTGTGGGTCATCTTACCGTCGGCGCCTATAACGGTTTTCTGGCCGGGCTGGGCAAGCATCCCCCGAGCCCGCTCGTCGTAAAGAGCGCCGACATATTTTCCCGCCATGTCAATGTCCGCCTGGTAGCCGATGGCGTGGCCTTCGGCTGCGATTCGGCTGCGAATCTGAATGCCGGAGTTGGCGGCCTGAGTTCCGCTCATGCGGTATTTGAGCTTAAGCTCGAAATCATCAAGCTCGCCCAATTGCCAAACAAGGAATTGATTCGATTTCACCGGGTTCTGCTGTGTTGAGCAAGCGGTAATTGCTCCGTCGGTGACCGACCAGTAGCTCATATTCGGTGATTTCCAGCCGTCGAGCGTTTCGCCATCGAAAATTGGCTTAAATCCGGGTTCTTCAGCAGCCACTCTCGCGGCCAACCCTAAAAGACCAAATAACATAATACAAATAAGTTGTAAACGAATGGTACGCATAATAGTACCTCCTCTGAAAGTAAGTTGAACCAGTAAAATATTTTCATCAGGTCGCATCATTTAGCCTGCGGCCTGCCATTGCTCTTTAACAAACTTCAAACCTTCGGTATAAACCTCTTCGCGGTCGGGGAAGAAATCTCTCCATACACGTGTGGCGGCGGCCAGGTCCGGCAGTGCCCGCCCGAACGCCTCAATTACCAGCCATCGGTCGTAACCGCTTGAGCGGAGGGCCTTGAAAGTAGCGGGCCAGTCAATATGGCCTTTGCCGGGCGTTCCACGGTCGTTCTCGCTGATGTGGACGTGATTAATCGCATCGATATGTTTGCTAATGCAGCCGACAGGGTCCTTCTCTTCGATGTTCGCGTGGAAAGTATCGTAGAGAACGCCGCAATTTGGATGGTCAACACGCTTGACATAATCGGCGGCGTCGGCCATTGTATTGAGAAAATAACATTCAAAGCGGTTAAGAAATTCCACACCCAGGGCTACATTAGATTTAGCGGCAAGTTCAGAAGAGTTGTGATGCACTTCAGCGGCGCGCTGCTTTTCCTCCTCGGTCGGGCCCTGGCCTGTGAAAACACCCAAGGGCTGATAGAAAGGCCCGCATAACACCTCAGAATTCAAAGCCGCCGAACAGTCAATCGCCCATTTGAGGTGTTGAGCAGCTCCCTGGCGGTGCTTTGCGTCGGCACTTACGGGATTGTGCTCTTCGTCCGGGATGACCGTCACAGACGTGCAGGTTAGCCCGTTATCTTTAATCGCTTTACCCACCTTTTCGAAATGTTCGGGCTGGCCTTCGAATAGGGGAATCTCGACACCGTCATAACCGACTTTCTTGATTGCTTCCAGCAGTGGAAAAGCCTCTTCAGTAACGTGCGTAGTCCACAACAACATATTAAATCCGACTTTCATTGTAAGTTTCTCCTTTTATTTACAATTAGTATCATTCTATACATTTCAATAAGCAAATTGCTAATCCACCTGTCTCGGCCAACTACGGCGCTACCGGTCAATCGGGATATTCAACTCTTTGAGTGTATTTTGCATCCATTTCAGTGACTGCTCTATCATTGGCCCACCCTGGCCTTCACACTCCATACTCAGCACGCCGGTATAGCCGTGGTCCCGCAAAAGCTTCAGACACCAGCGAATATTCTCGTCGTTGACACCATCACCCAATGCGCAGTGGCTGACAGCAATACCGGTCTGCTCGCCCCGAACCGATGCGGCTAATGATTCGGAGACATCTTTAATATGCATGTGGCTTACACGACCAATAAACCTTTTGAGAAACTCAAGCGGCTCCTGACCGGCTATAAAGGTATTGCCTGTGTCCATATTCATTCGCAGGTAAGGGCTGTCGCAAAAGTCCAGCATTTTTTTCATCATCTTCGGTTTGGTGGTGAAGTATCCGTGCGGTTCTATGTTGACGATAATCTTGTGGGCGGCGGCAACTTCGATAATCTGTTCGTAGCTGCGTTTCATCATATCCATAGCTTCGGAGTCGGTCAGACCTTCGGGCTTCTGCATACCATCGGTGGTATCAACGCACGGACAGCCAACCAGGTTCGCCCACTGGATGGACTTCATAACATACGGCACACCACGCAGGGGTCCGTCCTTTCCCGACAATGGAAATGCAGCATCAACCTGTGAGAATTGCACGCCGTAGTTTTCCATCTTGCGCCGAAGCAGTAACGGGTCCTCGTACAGAGCCACGTGGGGCTGATATCCAAGACCGTGTATCCAACTGACTCCGTCAATCAGGCCGCATTCGATATAATGCACATTGTTACGCTGAGCCCACTGAAGGCAGGCTTCAAAGCTGAAATACGAGCTGTTAAAAGCGTCCGTATGAAATCCGATTTTCATCGCTCACCTATCCCTAAAAAAGTTTCGAATCGTTTTGTAATCGATTAGTTCAAATTTGCCGAGACCGGCGTCAGTCCGGCTGTCCATACGCAGGCGTTGCGAAAAAGCCGACCTACGTGCGGATTAGCCAAAGCCTGAATATCGTGTCCGAGCACGCTGTGGAAGACCCTGCCTTTGCCGTAGTCCAGCACGAACGCCATCGGGTAATCCTTGCCGTCCACTTTCGAACGTGCCTGAGCCAATACCTTGATCGGCGTCTTTCCTGCCAGGCAAGTGTAAAGCTCATCGACGGTCTCGAACTGAGTCATCGCGTTCATAGCCGGGTGCGTATTGTCGGTGATCCGGACAGTGAATTTGCCGTGCGGATCGTGCCCTCGCAACTTGGGGTCCCAGGCGCGCCCGGCAAGTTCACCGAACTCGGGCCATTCCTGAAATGCCCCGCAGGCAAAGTGAACCAGAACCAGCCCTTTTCCGCTCTTGACAACACGTTCGAGGTTGGCACGGGCCTCTGGGCCCGGGTCGGAGACTTCCCAATCCATGAAGTGCAGCACAATGACGTCATAGTCGGCAAGGGTATCGGCCCTCAGATCATTTGGCTCTTCGGTGATTGTAACACTGAGCCTTTTGTCGGCCGCGATTGCCTTGGCCAAAACCGGCGTCGTCTCTTTCCACTTGTGCCCCGGATAGTCGATGCCGGTTACTATAAGCACTTTTTTAGTTTGCGATTCGTGGTCTTCCACGGAATCTGTTGGAGCCGAACTGCAACCGGCCATAAAAATGACCAACGCTCCAAATACAGAAGTGTACTTCATAATTGCTCTCCTTCGAAGCAAATGTGAATACCCCATTTCAGGTCCGACGAATTGCGAAGAAGACATTCATTTACCCTGTCAGCTTCTTTGCAGTTGTCGAACCCATTACGGGCTTTGGGGTAATAAAACACCTGTTTATTGATAAGCAATATAACACCTCTCATTATCGCCTGTCAAATCCTATTTTACGCACTATTATTAGCTTTCAATTGTGAGTGTGTGTTGCATATCTTAATTAGATGTGATATAAGGAAAACCGTAAGCATAAATTAACAGGTAGTCAGAGGTTAATAATCAGTAATATGGAAACAACAGAATTAAAATCAGCAATATCAAATCTGTCGGCCCGGATTGAAAAAATTCGGGACTGGCTTTGACTTGTCCAACAAAAAAATCCAACTTCAAAAGCTGGAAGCCCAGATGTCCAAAGAGGGCTTCTGGGACAATTCCGAAGAAGCCCAGTCTGTAGTGTCGCAACTGAGCATGCTTAAATCGCTCATTGAGCCGGTGGAAGAAATGCAGCGTGAGGCCAAAGACCTTCACGAGCTTTTCGAAATGGCATCAGATGAATCAGATAAGGATGAACTGGTACAGTTGGAGGATGACCTGAGTGCACTTGTCAAAAGGTGTGAACAGGTCGAATTATCGGGTCTGTTATCCAGACCCGAAGATATGAAAAACAGCTTCTTCAGCATTCACGCCGGGGCAGGAGGAACGGAAAGCTGCGATTGGGCAAACATGCTGCTTAGAATGTACACACGATATTTCGAGGCAAACAAATATAAATGCCAGGAGCTTGATATCACTCCGGGAGAAGAGGCCGGCATCAGGTCGATAACTCTGCGAGTGAGCGGGCCTTTTGCGTTCGGCAAGCTCTCATGTGAGACCGGGGTACACCGGCTCGTAAGAATTAGTCCGTTTGACTCACAAAAAAGGCGGCATACAAGTTTTGCTGCGGTGGACTGCGTTCCGGAATTCGATGAGGACATCGATATTGAAATAAACGAGGAAGATATTCGAATCGATTTCTATCGGGCCAGCGGTGCCGGGGGACAGCATGTGAATAAGACCAGCTCGGCGGTACGGATTACACACGAGCCTACGGGGATCGTCGTGCAGTGCCAGAACGAAAGAAGCCAGCATAAGAACAAGGCCCAAGCGTTAAAAGTGCTCAAAGCCAGATTGTATATGCTCGAAGAGCAAAAGCGCGACGCCGAGGTTGCGAAGCTTTACGGTACGAAGGGTGAAATCGCATGGGGAAGCCAGATACGAAGCTATGTTATGCAACCCTACCAAATGGTCAAGGACCATCGAACCGACTACCAGACCGGTAATGTTGATGCGGTTTTAGACGGAGAACTCGACGGATTTATCGAAAGCTATCTGCGGCATCGAACCAAAAACAAACACAAGTAAATAAGGAAAAGGTCAAGGAAATGAAAGATATTATTGAGGTAGAGTTAAAAACACGGACAGTTGATCCGGCAAAATGCCAGACAGACCTGCTTGCGGTGGGATTGTTTTCAGATGCCAAGGGGCTTGATAAATTAAATGCACAACTCGACAGTAAGCTTGACGGCGCTATCGAGCGGCTGATTAAATTAGGCGATTTCAAACCAAAAAAGGGAGCCAGTACAATCGTTTACGGCAACGACAGCAAAGGTGCCCAAAGGATTCTGCTGGTCGGTTTAGGTGAAAAGAAAAAAGCAACGCTTGAGACAATTCGCAAAGCGGCATCTAACGCAGCAAAAAAGTCGGTGGAAATGAAAATAGAGACAGTCAGCCTGGCGCTGCATAAGGCGTTCGGCGGACGATTCGATTTATCCGCAATAGGCAGGGCTGTCGCGGAAGGGGTATATTTCGGCAGCTATCGTTATGATGAGTTTGTTACCGAGAACGAAAACGGCCGCGCGGATTCGCTCAAGGTTGAGGTAATTGATTCCGATTCGGCAAAAACACGAACATTAAATAAAGGTCTTTTGAGCGGGATTGCTATCGGCAAGGCCCAAAGCTATGCCCGGACAATAGCAAATCGACCGGCCAATATCATAAGCCCGCCTGAGCTGGCGGCCGTAGCAAAAGAGCTTAGTCGCGATTCAAAAAATTTAAGCTGTACGGTTTTCGATGAAAAGCAGATGGCCGCCAAGGGTATGGGCGGGGTGCTCGCAGTCGGCTCCGGCTCACAAAACAAGCCGAGATTTATTATTTTGAAATACAATCCGGCCTCCAAATCCGCCAGCCGTCTGCCGACAATCGGTCTGGTGGGCAAAGCGGTAACTTTCGATTCCGGCGGGATAAGCATTAAACCGGCCGCCAATATGGACCAAATGAAATTAGATAAAAGCGGCGGTATCGCAGTGTTGGCAACGATGAAGGCTTTGGCGGAATTGAAACTGCCTGTCAATGTTTACGGTATAATCCCGTCGGCGGAAAATCTTCCGAGCGGCTCGAGTTATCGACCCGGTGACATTATTACAACCTTCAGCGGCAAAACCGTGGAAGTACAAAATACCGACGCCGAAGGCAGGATGATACTGTGCGACGGTATTCACTATGCCGTTAAACAAAAATGCGACATTATAATTGACGTCGCGACATTGACCGGCGCCTGTATGGTTGCTCTTGGAAAATATAAGGCCGGGCTGATGGGCAATGACGACAAACTGATAAAGCAGCTTCAAAAGGCCTCTAAAGAGAGTGGCGAAAAGGTATGGCACATGCCAAGCGGTGACGAGTACGCAAACGAAATGAAAAGCAAGATAGCCGACCTGAAGAATATCGGCAGCAAATGGGGAGGGGCCTGCACGGCGGCTGCTTTTTTAAGGCAATTTGTAGGCGATACAAAATGGGCACATCTGGATATTGCCGGGATGGATATGTTCAGCACTGCTACCGAATTTTCAGCGGAAGGCTCAACCGGATTCGGTGTGCGGCTGCTTACTACTTATCTTATGAATTTAACGTCAAAGACAACCTGATAAAAAGCAGGTAGAGCCAAGACACAAAATGAATAATAATCGATGAAAACCTATATAGTTATGAGTCAAAAAAATGACTAAAAAAAGCAAGACCATAGATACCGAGAGAATCATAAAAGCAGTTAAGGAAATACTCATAGCGGTCGGTGAAGATACCGAACGTGAGGGATTAAAGAAAACACCGGAACGGGTGGCAAGGATGTACGCCGAACTTTTGGGCGGAATGCATGAGGACATCAAAAAGCATCTTAGAAGCACCTTTACCGAAAACTACGACGAAATCGTTCTGCTGCGTGACATCCCATTTTACAGCATCTGTGAGCATCATCTAATGCCGTTTATCGGCTCAGCCCATGTCGCCTATTTGCCAACAGGAACGGTTATTGGTGTCAGCAAATTAGCCCGTATCGTGGACTGT
>DAOUVA010000102.1 GCA_030667885.1 Phycisphaerae bacterium | reverse complement strand
GGCGAAGAAAATAACACACCCGATGCCGATCGCAAGGAGATCGCCGCGTTTATTCGCGCTCACGATCCTTACGACCATCCCATCACTGTACATACACACAACGACAAGGCGCTTAAGTTCTATGAAGGTCTCTTGGGTAATGACAATTTTGAAGCTACCTCCATCCAGGGTAATATGGCCAACTACAATCGTGAGGCGAGCATCCTGCGACAACGCACCGCCGAGGCCGGACGAAAGTGGGTCATATTTGGTGACGAGCAGTCTAAGGCCAGCCATGGCGTGGTCCCCGATGCCAATGATCCCACTCATGACATTCCTCGGAAACAGGGTCTCTGGGGCAATTTAATGGGCGGTGGAGCAGGCGTGGAATGGTATTTTGGCCATCAGTTTCCTCACATGGATATCAATTGCGAAGACTGGCGTTCACGTGATATAATGTGGAATCAAACCCATTACGCCCTGGCGTTCTTCCGTACATACCTTCCCTTCTGGGAAATGACACCGATGAACCATCTAACCTCGACTGAAGAAGATTATTGCTTTGCTAAAGAGGGTGATGTATATGCCATATATTTGAAGAACGGCGGATCCACAGAGTTGGACCTTGGGGCAAACACAGGTCCATTCAATGTCCGGTGGTACAATCCCCGCCTGGGTGGCGAACTGGTCAATGGGACAATAACCAAAATTAACGGGCCTGGAAAAGTCTCGATTGGGAAATCCAAATCTGATAGAGAAAAAGACTGGGTTGTGCTGATTCGTAAATAGAAATGAAAGGGCTGACAGCTTGAGAGAGTTGTCAGCTCTTTTTTGAAGAGTTCATTAAATACGTTGTGCGAAAAGCAGCGTTTTATCGCCAATAACAAGAGTAAGCGAATCCAGGCAACACTCCGGGCTCTTTCCAATACTTCGGAATCGACATGAAACGAAACGTATCAGGGTCGGCTGACATCATCCACTACATTTGGCTGTGAGTCACTGTTTTCGAAGTTTCAGGAAAGCAATCAGTTCTGCAGGATGGTTGGTTTGAATACCGTCGCTATCCCATTCGAGAGCATCTTCCCAACAGGTTGGGGCACTTTCATCCACGATAACAATTGCACCTGCCTGATGGCATTTTGCGGCAAAACTCCGTGAATAGTAACGCCACACAGAAGCGATAACTGAGGGTTGAAAACGCTCAATAACCTTCGGCAAGTTCTCTTCAGGCCCAGGATCGGGCATCAGAATGCACTCGGGGCAAAGCTCCGCAACCCGCTCAAGTTCGTCGAAATCGGCGTACCACAAGACCTGCCCCGCCATATCCCATTTCTTCACGACATAGACCAGCTTATCGACTGAAGCATCCTTCAAATCCAGATAGATGCCCACCCTGCCTTTACAGAGGCCAAGAATCTCTTCAAAAGTAGGAATCCTCTCATTGCTCCATTCAGGACTAATCCTACTGCCTATGTCCAATTGCTTTAGCTGCTCAAGGATCATCTCGGAGACCAATCCCAACTCCCCATTTGCAACGTAAGAATCAATATCTTTGTTATGGATGCTCACGATATGACCGTCCCGCGTTGTCCGCAGATCAACCTCGACAAAATCTACTCCCATCGCTATGGCCGCCTCATAGGAGGCGAGCGTGTTCTCAGGAATGCCAATATGAGCACCGCGGTGCGCCACGACATAGACATCTCCCTGCTGGGGTGGAGACAGTGCCTTGATGGTCTCTCGCTTCGGGCTCGTGCAATTAATAGACGTAATGCTCAAGAGACAGATGATGAAAAATGAAACTGCCCGTAATCTGATTACTCTCATTAGCTCATCCTATCACATCTCACTTGAACTTTCCATTCTCCACCAGACTGAGGCACCTATAAAAAACGGATCAGGTGTCATAGGTCGAACGGTAAATCTCGTTGATTTGGTCAATAGTCGGTATTACAGGATTATTACCGGTACTACCCGCTGCCGCTGCATCGCCCGCCATCTTTTCAATATGTTCCTCGTAGAGGGCCTTTCCGATACCAAAGGACTTTGGTGAAGGTATTTCAAGCTCTCTATTGAGCTGTTGGAGTCCATCAATCAGCAGTTGACAGCATTCTTCATCGGCCATAGAACTATTGGCAAGGTCCATACAACGAGCTATCTCTGCATATCGAGAAGGAGCCCCGGCAACCGAAAACTTAGTAACAGCCGGCAACAGCATCGCATTACTAAGGCCGTGCGGAACGTGAAAGCAGGCGCCGAGCGGCTCACTCATGCTATGCACCAGGCCGACTGAGGAGTTAGAGAAAGCAATTCCCGCCTGGAATGATCCCATCAGCATATCCTGCCGGGCATCTTCATCAGAGCCATCATGCCAGACGTGCTCTATTGAGTTCCGGATAAGTCTCACTGCACTCAAAGCAAGCAGATCCGTGAAATCATTAGCTTGTCTTGAAACATAGGCTTCTATCGCATGAGTTAATGCATCGATACCGGAAGCAGCCGTCAAAGGCTTCGGCATGCTCATAGTCAACTTGTAATCAAGGATAGCAACGCTTGGAACATACGCTTTACTCCGGCCGGACATCTTGAGGCTGCTCTGTGAGTCACCTATTACGACCACCCTGGTGGCCTCAGACCCGGTACCAGAAGTCGTCGGCAGTGCAATCACTCCCACGCCGGGCTTAGTCACAGTGTCGGTTCCCATGTACTGCTGAACAGTCCCATCATTCACAGCTAATACTGATATGGTCTTAGCAGTATCAATAACACTGCCGCCGCCAAGTGCAACAATACCTTCACATTTGTCAGCCTTAAACTGCTTCAATCCACGTGTAACCATTTCAGTATCGGGCTCACCGGTCACACCAGAATAGACAGAGACTTCCAGACCAGCCTTGCTAAGCAATTCGTTAATTTCGCTGGTACGTCCTGATGCCTCGTGAAATGGGTCCGATACCACCAAGACACGCGACCACCCAAAGTTCATGGCCTCCTGTGCCACACTCGTACGAGCATCGGTTCCGATGATTACTCGGGGTGGAATTTCCAATTGATAGTGCAACAGAATATCCTTTCAGCAAAATACAAAGAGACCTTCGGCTTAAAACTGAAACAGAGCACCGATGGATTAGTACCAATTATTTTTGTAAAAAGAGCCGCCTTTATATGGCGGCTCTTTTAATAAACGTTTTTCAGTTGAATTTCAACCTCAAAAGAAACGGCTTCTTCATTGTCTTTGTGGCCAGAGTTCCTATACAAGCCTCAGCTTGCGAAGATTCTGCAGACACCTCTCGACGGACTCGAGCGGCGGATAGGCATCACTTTCATATTCGACAATATACCACTCGGTTGAGCCCACTGCTCTGCACAGGGCGAAGAAAGCCTTCCAGTTTACATCGCCATCGCCGACAAGTGCTTTGGGATTGGCCTTGCTGTGCTCTTTGACGTGTACGGTAATCGCCCGATCCGGATATTTATAGAGATAGGGCAATGGGTCCACGCCGCCTATAATCGCATTGCCCACGTCAATCTGCATAACGACTTCCTTCTTAGTGTTACCGTAGAAGGTGTCCCAGGGAAGCTCGCCGTCCATTGCCTTAAATTCAACGCTGTGATTGTGGTAGCCGACAAGCATATCGTGCGGCTTGACTTTCTCGGCTATCTCGTTGAAGAGCTTGGCAGTATCAAGCCAGGCCTGGTGTGATTCGCGGTACTTACCGGGCAGACCGGGAACGACAAGGTACTTGTTTCCCAATGTTTTATTGAACTCTATGGTACGGGCCAGGTTATCTCCGAGCAATGTATCGATACCTGTATGAGTACCGCAGCACACAAGGCCGTTGTCGTCGAGCATTTTGCGAAGCTCTTTGGCACTACGGTTGTAATATCCGGCAAACTCAACACCCTTATAGCCCATCTTAGATACAGCGGCTATCACGCCGGGCAGATCACGTTCGCACTCTTTACGAACCGAATAGAGTTGAAGTCCGATTGGAGCTCGACTCCTTCTATTTGACCTTCCTTGTCCCCGCTGATTCCCCGCTGACGCTTCCGCTCCTGATGCCAAAGTCGCCACAGCTACCATACTTCCCGCCAGCAAACCACGCCTCGAAACCAAACTCTTATCTTTTGATAACATCTAAGCCTCCTTCTGCTCACTTATGTAAAAAAAAACGGCTTTTTTGTTAGTACGTCCTCAGTCACATTCTGAGGGAAACTTTCTGAAAATTATAATGAATTTTGACACAGCAGTCCAGCAAATCCTGATATATCGCCGACCATATTCGGACCAAACGACCTTACTTAGTGTGCAAATAATGAAACATCATGGTAATATGGCAACCGGCTGATACCTGTTAAACTATACGGGCTCAGCTTCTGGAGCAGGATGTTCGTAAATAACAAACCTGAGTCTGCCGAATGAACCATTTACAAAACCTATTTTTTTAGGCCTGATATTTGGAAAATTTGCCCTAATAACTGGATAAAAAGCTGATTCTATTGTATACTTCCGCCTTTGCTAAACTCAAGTAGCTTGGTTTAAAGTACGATATAAATATGATTTTAATTAGTTTTTTTGTTAATTTTTGAGGAACCATGTAAGATTTTGGGGCTGTTGTACGTCCGATATCAGGAGCAGTTCTGCTGCTAAATTGCTAATTTGACCGAACATAATGCCCTTTTAGCGCATCTTATAATAAATGGGTGGTTCCTTATATTTTAGGTTATCATTGATAGTATGGGTAAAGATATACTCGACTTCGGCGGTTATAGCATAATAAAACGCATCGGAACTGGTGCGCGCAGCACAATCTATCTGGCAACCGACGATGAAGACGGCACAAAGGTTGCTCTCAAAAGAGTCACATTCGAAAGACCGGAAGACTCAAGGATCTTCGAGCAGGTCGATACCGAATATAAAGTAGCTAATAGAATAGACCATCCCTATCTCCGAAAGTGTTTCGAACTAAGAAAAAAACGCAGTATGTTTAAAGTAAAAGAGATGCTCCTTGCTATGGAATACTTTGAGGGCAAGACCCTTGAAGATTGTTCCACCTTGAGTTTAGGCGATGTGCTGCTCGTATTCAGGATGGTCGCAAGCGGCCTCAATGCTATGCACCAGCATGGTTTTGTCCACTGCGACATAAAACCAAACAATATTCTGATAAACAAGGCCGGCTCTATCAAAATCATAGATCTCGGGCAGAGTTGTAAAATCGGAACTGTAAAGCCGAGAATTCAAGGCACACCTGACTATATCGCGCCTGAGCAGGTTAAGCGCAAACCACTCGTTCCCAAAACCGACATCTTTAACCTTGGAGCAACGATGTACTGGGCGCTTACTGGAAAGCACGCCCCGACCATGATACCCAAAAAAAATAAATTCGGCTTACCAATCATCGAGCCGCGACGAACACCACATGAGATTAAAAAGCAATTACCTGTAGGAATCTCAAAACTTGTAATGGATTGTATCGAAGAAGACTCCGTACTGCGTCCACGTAATATGATGATGATTATGTCAAGACTGGACCTGATGGTACACAGCATATTCGGCGGCAAAATAAAAACTAACAAAAACTCCTCAAATAATAATGCCTCAAACAATAATTGAATTACTGAACAAAGGTATTGAAATCCTCAATGCAGATAAATTTCGACAGGGCAATGTGGTTCATTTGCCCGCCGAAGGCAACTTGATTATAACCGGCGACCTCCACGGACACTGGCGAAATTTCGAAAGAATAGTTGCATTTGCCGACTTGCCCAACAATCCTGAAAGACATATAATTCTGCAGGAGATTATACATGGAGGTCCTGAAGATTCACAGGGCGGCTGTTTATCATATAAATTATTATTTGAAGCCATTCGCTATAAATTAAAATTTCCGGACCAGGTCCATATGATTATGGGAAATCACGACACTGCTTTTATTAATAACAGCGAAGTGATGAAAGACGGCAAAGAAATGAACCGCGCTATGCGTCAGGCAATAGAGCGGGAATTCAAGCAGGCCAGCGATGACGTCGAATTAGCGATTAGACAATTCCTATTCTCACAACCTTTAGCCATCAGATGCAACAATAGAATATGGATGTCGCACTCACTCCCAAGCGATCGTTCCCTTGATAAATTCGACCCAAAAACTCTGGAAAGACAACTAAAAATTAACGATGTGGTCAGACCAGGTTCCGCTTACCTTTTAACGTGGGGAAGAAAACACAGTCAGGCCACCCTTGATAAACTGGCCGGGATGTTTGATATTGACTTCTTCATTCTCGGCCACCAACCACAAGAACAAGGATGGATTCAGGCAGGTGATAACTTGATAATTATCGCCTCGAACCATAATCACGGCTGCCTGCTTTCAATCGACCTGGCAAAATCGTACACTATTGAGCAGCTAATTGACTCCATAGTTCCGCTGGCTTCAATATCGTAAAGCCCAGCTCGACCATAAGACATGCTATAAGAGACAAGAATGGATTGGTACTACTATATAGCGATAGGGGCAATTCTCTCGCAACTACTCTTCTTACTCCAGACGTATAATAATTACCGCTACGCACAGGCAAAATATCAAAAAAAGCGTTTATGGCAGGCACTGAGAGCCGTATTGATTGTACCTTGCAAAGGTCTGGACGCAGATTTCCAAAACAACATCACTTCATTCTTCAACCAGGACTATAAAAATTATTTGCTCTGGTTTGTCGTTGGCGACGAGTCAGATCCTGCCTACAGCGAATTAACTAAACTTAAAAATCAACTCAGCCATACATCAAAAGCAAAAGACGTACAGATATTCATTGCGGGAAAGAGCCAATCATGCAGTCAAAAAATCCACAATTTGTTGTACTGCTATGAAAGAATAGGTAATGACATTGAGGTTCTTGCCTTTGCCGATTCCGATGCCTGTGTCCGCAGTGACTGGCTAAGTCATCTGGTTTACCCTCTGAGGCAACCCAAGAACGGCGTAGCTACCGGTTACCGCTGGTTTATACCTAAAAAGAACAATCTGGCCACTCTGGCCCTGTCGGCGGTCAACGCCAAGATTGTCCAGTTGCTTGGCAACACACGTTTCAATCAAGCCTGGGGCGGCTCAATGGCTATTTGCGTGGATGTTTTTCGCCGCCTCGGTATTGACAAAATCTGGTCAAAAGCATTAAGTGATGATTTATCACTCAGTACAGCCGTCAAAAAGGCCGGAATGAAAGTAGCTTTTGTTCCCGCCTGTCTGGTGGCTACGTATGAATCCACTACATGGAGCAAACTCTTTGAGTTCACCCGCAGACAGTTTTTGATAACCCGCATATACGCCCCGAAAACCTGGTGGTTTGGATTGTGCAGCAGTGTATATTCGGTATTGGGAATATGGGGTGCGGCCGCCCTGGCAATCTACGCAGCAAAGATTCAACATCCGAATCTGGATCTTTTTGTCTCAGTACCTGTCGTATTTTTCGTAAATCAGTTGGGCCGGGCCATACTTCGTCAAAGGACCGCCGAAAAATTACTCGAAAATGAACGTCGGGCAATGAGGGCTACCTGCCTTGCCGACATCCTTGGTTGCTGGCTGTGGTCATTACTGCTGCTGTTTTATATTATTTCGTCAGCCTTCGGCAGGACTATTGTATGGCGAAACATACGTTACAAACTGCTCGGACCTACTGAAATAATTGTACTGGATCCCAAAACATAACACCGTATTCTAAAAGAGCCGATACTTAAGAGCACAAACCAAAATCCTGTGACTTAAGTATCGACTCCTGCATCTTATTTTTCTACAAATGATACGGGTGGCGCTGCGGCCGGTACATCATTCGCTGTGCCTGCCGGTCACCAATTATTTCCTGCTTCGTCTGGTCCCATTCGAGCTTGCGACCAAGAATAAAGGAAAGATTACCTAAAACGCAGAGGTTAGCGACGCCAACCGCTGCATCGATGTTCATAATGGTTTTCTGACCGGTTTTTATGCCATTGAACCAGTCTTCTTTGTGCCCCGGACTCTTATACACATCCTTTGCTCCGGCAGGCAGCTCCCAATCGCGGGCCTTTTTCTCGGCCCAGGTGCCACCGTCGCCGCCCCAGTGGATGAACTCGCCCTTGTCGCCGCGATAAATTGCGCCGTAACCCGGTCGGCTGATTTTCCCTCCCGGCTCATTGCCGGTTCTCTCCTCAGCAGAAGGCAGCTTCTCACGGGGCATCTGTGTCCACGTCAACACCCAGTCCGGATTCTTAAACGTGTAAGTCACTTCCATAAGCACAGCGCTGTCCCACAGGCCCTTGGTTGGTGATGTACCGGTTGCCTCAACGGTAACAGGTCCGGTACCATCAGCACCCATCCACCACATAGCACAGCTCATAACATGGGCACCACGGTCGCGAATCTGACCGCCGCCTGACTCCAGAAGCCAGCGGAAAACACCGTGGCAATACTTCTTATTATAAGGACGCCAATGCAGCGGCCCCAGCCACAAGTCCCAGTCTAATTCAGCCGGCGGGTCACTGTCGGGCACAGGATTATTATCCTCCGGACTGGGATAATGGAAGCAATCGACCCGATTGATATGGCCAATATTACCATTGACCAGATATCGATGCGCCAGATAGGCTTCGGGCTGTGAGCGGCCCTGTGAACCGACCTGAACCGATACTTTGTTGTCTTTTGCGGCGGCAACCATCGCCTTGCCTTCCTCTATAGTACAGCAGGCAGGCTTCTCGACATAAACGTGCTTGCCACATTGGGCCGCGTGTACCATTTGAACCCCATGCCAGTGGTCCGGTGTAGCAATAACAACCGCATCGATGTCATTGCGTTGAAGAATATAGCGGTAATCGCGATATGGTTCGACACCCTTGCCGGCCGTTTTGACTGCGCTGGCAAGCCGCTTTTCATCCGCGTCACAGACTGCGGCAATATTCACCTCACCTCGGTCACGTCTTGCAACCATATCGCGCAGATGGTATCCACCCATTCCACCGACTCCGATATGGGCCATCGTCAACTTCTCATTTGCTCCCGACCGACCCGAGGCCGCCAGTACACTCGAAGGAATCAGATACGGAACGCTCACCGCCGCTCCCGCGGCAGCTAAGAATTCACGCCTGTTGATTTTATTTGTTCGTTTCATCGTTTTATTACCTTTCTGCTCTGATATTTCAGCTATTTTATAAAGTGCTAAAAAATCGTTGCTGTCTTACAGCGGCTTTACGTTTGTGTTCTTCGTTGGTATCAGCTTTACACAGTCAAGCCCGGGAACCTTCTCACCGCGCTGGCGCAGCGATTGCGCTATGTTAAGTTTGAAGTCATCAGGCGCAGCTTCCAGGGCGGCTTTTAGTGCCGCAAGTGCCGTTCTACTCGGTATCCGCTGAAGCGCCATTCGAGCATCCTCGCGCAATTCTCTGTCCGACAACAAAGCAGCTATCGGCTCGATGGAATTTCTGCCGCCTATCTCGGACAGCATCCACAGCACTTCACGGCGGACAGATACCGGCTGGTCATCACCTAACAGCTCAACCAGCCTGTCAGCGACCTCCCTTTTCGTATTGCCGGCCCCGGGGCGACCAACGTGGCGCACTATCTGCCATAATCCACGCTTGGCAGCTCGCGCAACTTCAAGGTCTTTATTAGTCATTACTCCGGCCAAAGGCTTGACCGCCGCGGCACCGACTTCGCCTGCGCTCTGCCAGGCTTTTGTTCGCACTTTGGCATCGTCGTCCCTTATCCCGCTCATCAGGTTATACACTCCTTTTTTCTGGGCGGCATCAGCTACCGACGGCATAACACCGGCAGCCGCTATTGCAAGGGATACTTTCTTAGAATTACTAATAGACATGTTCTCAACCCTTTCTCATTATTTCGGTTACAAAAGATGACTTTTGTGTCACATCAGATTATATCGGACCCCAACGGCAAGGTCAAATATTATTTGTAATCCCTCCTGTCCATGAGCAGACGGCCCGTTTGAAATTGGCACCCTTCAGGGTGGTAAATTCCGCGAGTAGAATTATAAATATCATTGTAAAGCTCCTTATCCACGCAAAAGCGTTCATTTTTTGGGTTTGAATTGGCTTTGTTTTTGGCTTTATTGGGTTTGAATTGGGTTTGTTTTGGCTTTAATTGGGTTTGTTTTGGCTTTGTTTTTCCACCCACCAAAGTGCCTAAATTTTCGTATCTCATTGCTAAGAAAATACTTATGTTCATTTTGCATTTCTGAAATTGGGTTTGTTTTGCATAAAAAGGGTTGATTTGTAGAGGATTCTCTACAGATGTAGAGCGTAAAACAGCGTAT
>DAOUVA010000292.1 GCA_030667885.1 Phycisphaerae bacterium | reverse complement strand
TAACAGAAGTAATCCGGTTGCCGGCGGTTCTGGTATGATGTACTACGATGACATTCGTCTTTATCCACCGACACAGTAAGCACAAGGTTGCAATTAGTTGTGTGGATTATTTAGATCAATTATTCGAATCTGAAAACTGAAAATCGACGGTTATTAATAAGTGATCGCTTATTTTGCTGTCGCCAGCATCCAGTTTCAATTGCCTGCGTTCCGTTCGATTTAAGAGTTCGGAATTGGTTAGGAATCCATTTTTGGGTATAAGAGTCCTGGTACTGTAAACAATGTAATCCAGCTTGCCCGGCGCAAAGGAGGCACGCGGTCCTCCACGCCAGGTAACAACAGATTCACCAATCAAGTTGGGTATCAGCCAATCTTTCAACCCATAATCCTTCTTGTCGATAATCAAATCTAAAGGTTTTCTGGATCCTACCAAATTAAAATCACCGAGCATTACTATTGCCGGCTGTGTGCCTGGCGCATTATCTTTATTATATTTTCCTTTGTAAATTTCATCGATCGTACCAAGAATATCATTCACCTGCCGGACGCGAAGTCGATCTTCCCTGCTATCAATATATCCCATAGCTTTCAGATGAACATTAATAATGAACAAGTCTTTTTCAGCCAGCCCGATATACGCCGCCGCGTACCTGTCATTTTTTGACGGCAAAGTTTTCAGGGGATACTTCGATGCAATGACATTGCCGAGCACTTTGTGGATATGCCATCGACCTTTGCTCTCCGGCGGCATTAAAAGTTTCAGGATTTCGCCGTGACCTTCGGTTTTCCACTCCTCCTGAAAACAATAGACATCACCGTTAACTGAATTCAATAAACGTCCTATCGCTTCTTGGCGATTAGGGTCGCTCAAGCCTTCATAATATGTATTGAAACTCACAATTCTCACGTCCGTTCCAGAGTATCGGCTATGGGAACGGCGTTTAGGGATTTCCGAAGGTTGTGAAAATGTAAATGTAACCGGGGCGCTGAGCTGATCGGAGCCGTCAAATTGAATGCTTATGGCATCGCCGTCATTTATATTGAATCCGCCTAAGTCAACTTGTATTTCAAATTCATTCTGGGCATAGGTCGGCCCGACAATGTACTTCAAACGATCCCAGGGGATTCGCTCCTTTACGCTGTCGTTTAGAAAAGCCCGCCTACCCCTCATATCGAGGACCAGTTCCTGCTTGTTGGGTAGATTGATTATGACTAATAAAGTTCCTTCAGATTCCGGGCCGTTCTGGAGGTTCAGAAGGTCGGTTGTGTCGAACCGAAGATAGAGGATAGAGCCCTGATTTGCGGCATATACTTTCGTAATATCAAATGCGCCTTTGGCGTCCCCCTTTGGATCGTTTGCACATATTTTGATATCTTTCCAATCTTCAAATCCTCCATCAATTCTAATGACCGATGCAGACAACCTGCCTATCACAATCAGCAACAAAGTGATTGTAAATATACAAGAGTAAAACCGTCTACGGCGCAGCGATTTTCCGTTTAATATTTCTGAGTGCACTTTGAAACCTTTCAAATTAACATTCCAACAATACATGCAGTCGTAAAAGCAGCTAACGTACCGCCGACCATAGAGCGCAGACTAAGTTGGGCAATGTCCTCCCGGCGGGATGGGACCATGGAACCGATGCCGCCGATCTGGATTGCGACAGAGCCGAAGTTGGCGAATCCACAAAGAGCATAGGTGGCAATGGTGAACGATCGTGGACTCAACTGGTCACGCAGTTTTACAAGATCCATATAAGCGATGAACTCATTGAGCACAGTTTTTTCACCAAGGACAGATGAAACCTTAAGCACATCCTCAGTCCGGATCCCCATGACCCAGGCGAATGGACAGAATATCCATCCCATGATTCTCTGGAATGTCAGGGGAGCCGACACAGTCATTTCCTCTGCGGCCTCAGCACCGCGCGAAAGGTAAATCACAAGGAACTGCCCTCGCTCCAGGCCCCAATTGATCAGGGCAATAAGACACACAAAGGCCAAAACCATAGCCCCGACATTAAGAGCCAGTTTCAGACCTACTGATGCGCCGTTGCAGGCCGCATCGATAACATTTCGGCCCTGGCGCGGCACCTCCACTCGAACCTGTCCCTTCGTTGGCGAAATCTCTCGTTCGGGCACCATAATCTTGGCGATCACGAGCGAGGCCGGCGCAGACATTATCGACGCAGCTAGCAGATGCCCTGCATCAATACCAAGACCGACATACGCTGCCATAACACTGCCGGCAATGGTGGCCATCCCTCCTGTAAGCATGGCCATAAGTTCCGAGCGAGTCATGGATTCCAGATAAGGACGAACCATTAGCGGAGCCTCAGTGTGTCCGAGGAAAACATTAGCAGCGGCAGCCAGTGACTCTGAGCCGGATACGTCCATCACACGCACCATGGACCAGGCTAATACTTTGACAATCTTTTGAATTACGCCCCAATGAAACAGAACGGCTGTTAGACATGAAAAGAAAATGATTAAGGGCAATACGGAAAACGCAAAATAATGTTCTCGAAATCCTTCTCCGAACAGAAAACTCGATCCCTCGTTCCCACAAGCAATAATTCCATTTACAACTCGCTTCAGCGCATCAAAGACCATGCGCCCCGGAGCTGTCTTTAGAATAAGCAATGCAAAGACAAACTGAAACAGCATCCCTGTTACGATTAGCCGCACAGGAACGTTCTTGCGGTTTTCCGATAGCGCCCATGCCAGGCCCAACATCACCCACAGTCCTAAGAAGCTAATCAGTTTGGGCGTTATTTCCTGCATCATTTCACCTCTTTACATAAGTCGCTGGGTGACACGGTTCAAAGTAATCTCGTAGTCATTTGTTATTAAAAACGAGTTTTGTCAAAAAGGCAATATTAAAAGGGAAAGATTAGTCGATAGTTGATAGAAGATGGAAGAAACGGATATGTAAAATCCGGAGGTGCTGTGGCCGGCAATTGACGAATCGCCATAAACTGAGAAATCCTTTGCTCGCACACGTCATATATATTACACTTTCTGAGGCAGCAGAATTGTCGGAGCAAAGTATGAAGAAAGGAATACTAATAGGCATCGCAGGCGCCTCCGGTTCAGGTAAAACATTTGTTGCTAACAGTATCATTGAAAGCCTTGGATTAGATAAGGCGGTGATAATTCAGGAAGATTCATATTACAAGGATCTGTCTGACATACCATATGAGGAGAGGGCCGAAAGAAACTTCGACCATCCCGATGCATTTGATCACGATCTACTGGCCAAACATTTATTGCAACTGTTGAATAGTGAGGCTGTATCACATCCCATTTATGATTATAAGCTCCACACCCGCTCGAAAGAAAAAAAGACTGTAGAACCAGCCGTCTTGATTATTTTGGAGGGCATTTTGATTCTTCACAACGCGAAACTGCGAGAGCTAATGGATTATCGAATATTTATCGAAACGGCCCTGGATATCTGTTTTGTTCGTCGCTTGAAACGGGACGTAGAAGAAAGAGGACGGACTGTGGATTCTGTGACCCGGCAATACACAGAAACGGTTCGACCCATGTATCTTCAGTTTATCGAACCTTCAAAGCAATATGCAGACATCCTCATCTCCGGAGAAGGCAGGGATTCCGAGGCTGTTGATATTTTGACCACCAGGATTAATACTCTGCTTAATAATAGCGACCAATAGAGACCAAATCAGGAACACACTATGGTAAAAAAGAAAACAATTAAAAAAGCTTATGATAACAGTGAATTCTTACATGGTCGCTCGGCTCGGCATCTGCGAGTCTTAGCGGAATTTATCGAACCTGAAGAGCGGTTGAGAAAGCACGGTATTCACAACACAATAGTTTTTTTCGGTTCATCGCTGTCTGTCGATAATCGTACGTTAAGAAAGCAGAGATTAGATAAAGCGGTAGTGCCTGAAAAAGCTATCCGTGTGAGTAATGCTCATGAATCCTGTATCGAGCTTGCGAAACGCATCACTGCCTGGTCGCAGAAGATAAAGGAACCGGCCAAGCGATTTTCTGTTTGTTCGGGCGGTGGTTCCGGCATGATGGAAGCGGCTAATAAAGGCGCGAAACTGGCAGGTGGAAAATCTATCGGTTTTAATATTACTCTTCCTCTTGAACAGTTTCCCAATCCCTATGTTTCGCCGGAGCTTAGTTTCAATTTTCATTACTTTTTCATACGCAAATTCTGGTTCTTATACTATGCCAAAGCGCTAATCGGTTTTCCGGGTGGTTTTGGTACTCTGGATGAGGTTTTCGAACTGCTTACCTTGCTGCAAACTGAGAAGATTGAAAAAAAGGTCCCTGTAGTACTCTTCGACAAAATGTTCTGGAACGAAGTCATTAATTTTAAAGCGTTGCAGGAATATGGCACCATCCGAACAGTTGACTTAAAACTATTTAAGATTTTAGATAATGTCGATGAGGCCTTTGAGTATATTACTGGACAACTAACAAAATTGTATCTCTGATTTATGCCTTAAAATGGGTATCCTCCCAACAAATGGGCATTAACCGATGGTGTTGTCCCTCTATGCATAAAAACGTTTCTAAAAGGCTTAAAGATTTGATGAGGTGTTTATGGAGCTTGATGTATATGCTCTTGGCAATGCTTTAGTGGATATCCAGGTGCAGGTTGAAGATTCGCTTCTTACTGAACTCGGCCTTGAAAAGGGCAACAGGTACCTCACCGAGCGCTGCCGTCAGGAAGAAATCTTGCAGAAACTGCTCGGGTCCGACAGTCTGGACAGTGCGCAGAAAGCGGGTAAACTGCAGACAGCCGCAGGTGGCAGCGCGGCGAACACGATATATGGCATCTCACAACTGGGAGGCCGGGCAGGATTTTGTGGAAAGATTGCCAACGACGGACTCGGGGCCCTTTACGCCGAACACATGAAGCAAAGCAGCGTTGTTTTCAAAGAAAGCACGGGGCAGGGGATGACGGGGACGTGCGTTGTCCTGATCTCCGACGATGCCCAGAGAACCATGCTCACCTGCCTTGGTGTTTCAGGTGAAATCGATTACGAAGATATTGATGAGGAACTGCTAAAGCACAGCCGGTATATCTATCTGGAAGGATATCTTTTTGAAAGCGAATGTGCTGCCCGGACCATGCTCCGGACGGTTGCGGTTGCCAGAAAAAATGGTGTGAAGGTAGCTCTGACCGCGTCCGATGCAAGCTGTGTCGACCGGCACCGGGACCTGCTCGTGCAGCTCATTCAGAATGACGTTGATCTGCTTTTTGCCAATACCCGGGAGGCACGGGCGCTCAGCGGCACCGATAACAATGAAGAAGCTTTACAGGTGCTTTCCGGTTGGTGCGAAGGTATTGCCTTGACCGACGGAGAGCATGGTTCAATGGTTAGCTTTAACGGTGAGGTTATGAATATCTCGCCGTATAGTGTGTCTGCTGTGGACACTACCGGTGCCGGTGACGCGTACGCAGCCGGTCTGTTGTACGGAATTACCAGCGACCGTACAATCAGGGAAAGCGGCATGATAGCAAGTTTGTTTTCTGCAGGGGTTGTCACGCAAATCGGGCCACGCTACAATGGCGACATACAGCTTGAGTTGAAAAAACTGCTGTAACGGACAGGAAGATTTCGACAGACAGGTATGATTATTTTTAGCCAGGATGTTTACCATACCTTAAGCGTGAGTTTCCCCTCTCCCGGATTTTCAAAGGGTCCTGCGGAAGGATTCGCCTGGCTTCGCTTTTTGCCGAAATAATCAGTATTTATTTTCAAGGGTGTGCCGTCGGGATTCTCATAGGCTGTGTTGGGTATTTTAGCCCGGCCTAAAAGCGATGTTGTCACCAATGGATTATCTAAAACATGAAAAGAATCATCCAGCGTAATGTGAAGAAACATACTGCCGCCTTTTTCGACAACTTTGACTTCCGGATTAAACTCTGCTTTCTCAAGATAATTTGTTTCTTTAAGGTAGGGCTTGGCACCGTTATAGTAAACATTGCCTTCTATCTGCACGGGCAGTGTCGCCTTGTCATATCCGTACAAACCGCCCGGCTTGATAAGCAGGTTGTTATAAAATCGATCTTCGCCACCCTGGAT
>DAOUVA010000262.1 GCA_030667885.1 Phycisphaerae bacterium | reverse complement strand
TACTGCTTTTGCAGATTTTTTTATTATATTGATTTTGAAGTGGTTAGCGCATAAAAAAAGCCGACTCTAATGAGCCGGCCTTTTCCTAAAATAAATCTTCAGCCCTGTAACGGGCAACATTTACGTTTTACTGATAATCTGTTTTCGCATTGCAATAACAGGTATTTACTCAGTTGTAGTGCTTGCCACCGGGCAGCAACCTGTCTCAGCAGCAGAGGTATCGGATTTTGGACAACAACCAGGTGCGGCCTCTACGGCGCAGCAAGGCTTAGTAGGATCAAGTGGACAGGTCTTTTCAGCAGACCCGCACTCTGCCTTTAGAGTACATTCTCCTTCAGCGTTTGCAGCAAAGAAGGCCTGTGAAGCCGTACACTCTGCATTTTTTGTTGCCTGACAGGTTTTGGGCTGCGAGCCGGTAGATAAAATGTTAGTGTAATTACCCAGCAAAACCGTCCCTGCCGTCAGAGCAACTACCACAACAGCAGCGATAATAGCCAAATTTTTAGTGTTTTTCAGACTCATTGGAACTACCCTCATTTAAATAGTAGCATTCAGTTTTCAAATTCTGTTCGAATTCATACATTCTCCAAGTGCTTATTATACCAGTTTTATAGCAGTAGTGTTCGGAAATAAACTGATAATTTTCGCATATTTAGGATTATGTTCGTTTGAAAAATCAAGTTTCTTGATAAATTTTTTTACAGGAAATTGATTAATTACAGGACGACCAATAATATGCCGCCTGCCGATACATATATCACAACGGCTGAGACAGCTTACTTATGAGATACCATAAAACATTAACACTGCAACTGATTAAGGGATTATCGCCCGGTTGTAGATGCGGACATCATCGATGAGCCCGGACCAGAATTTTCCTGTATCGCGATTATTAGCTGCTCCAATATGCAGACCTTCGCTCGAGTTACCCAGAGATTCCTGTGTGTCTGTAATTACTGCCACGTCGTCAATGTACAAGGTCCGATTGGAGCCGTCCCACACCAGACCGATATGGTGCCAGTTACCGTCAGTAATGATACTATCGGAAACCAATGGACGGTTCCATCTATTAGTACCCTTAAGTTCCGTTTTCAAGCTGCCTTCTGATGAATCTGCGCAGAGCCAATTCGCCCCCCAGGGACTACCTGTTTGAGATATGATCACCTGGCCAGCAGCACCGCCTTTGACCCAGGTATAGACGCTGAACGGCACATCGGCCGGATCCAGAACATAGTCTGTGCTTATATAATCATCTATGCCGTCGAACTGAAGAGCACCATCCACTTGCCCGCCATCAGGCCGCCAGGTTGGGCTTCCATGAACAATGCCGTCGTTAAGATTCTTGCTGTCATAGCAAATATCGCCGTCTGTTTCATCCAGCTTCCAGTGTGCCATCAGACGATAGTCTTCAAATAAATGTTCAGAAAGATAAGTCAGGTCCTGGACATCGACGATGCCATCGCCGAAGGGTGGCGGAGCAACGTCACACAAAGCGTAATCCTCACCCCAGTGGTCAACCATGATGCACATATCTGCACTGTCAACGACTCCGTCGCCGTTAAAGTCAACCGAAGGTATCTTCGGCACCACAGGACGAAATTCATGTCGTATTGATGTTGGTGATTCAACATGCCAAAGCCTGAAACCCAAAGGACTTTCATCGAAATGTCTGCATGTAGTTTCACCATTGACCAGTTGAATACCTTTGTATTCGTTGATCAACAACAGGTGTCTGTGACCGCCAAGGACGGCAACAACTCCGGATTCCTCGAACAGGGCCAACAACTCGCTCCTTTTGGCCGGAGGCAGGTTGTAGTACTCCTCGGCCTCGTCAGGGCTTGTCAAATAGAAAGGATGGTGCCCCACTATAAAGACAGGACTGTTTTTCTCACGTGCAGCGGCCAGTGTCTGCCTGAGCCAGGCATCATGTTTTTCGGATTCCTCTGCAAGTAGCGTTTTCCACAGCGACGAATTGACAATTACGAACGTGTACCCTTTATGTTCGAAAGAGAAATAGTCGTCGCCAAAGGCCTGGCGATAGCGCTCCAAACTTGAAACTGTTGGTGTATTGCCAACATCGTGATTACCCGCAGAGCAGTAAGAGGGCACGGTTAGTTTGCTTTGGGCCTGGAGGAAATCGGCAACGGAAGTGTCGTTGAAGTTGTCCACCATGTCGCCGCAGATAACTACAAGATCCGGCTGCAAACCGTTAATGTGATTTACAGCCTCCTTAAATGAGTTTAAGTCGTTATCATAGCCGTAACCCCAGCCTAATTGCGGGTCACAGACTTGCACAAATGTGAAGGACTCTATCGCGGAGCTCTGGCTTATGCAAGCCACCGGGCCGAAGAAACATCCAAGTAACACCAGGCTAATTTTAAGATAATCAAACCATTTCATTTTACATTTCCCTTTCTGTACTCAGACAATACAAATCCGGCTTAGAAAATAGAGGTCGGGGACGATTGCATCTCATTTTTTTTATGGCGCCACAGGTGGAGCATCAGTCGTCCAGGTAGCATCTGAAATAGTACCATTGTTGCCGTTGGGCGAATTGTCATAGGCAATCGTTCCTTCGGCCTTATTAAATTTCCAATAGCCCACGAGCCCTTCTTCGTCTCCCGTGAGTCCCCTGCTCATGTATTCCTGAATTTCGGATTGGGTGCGGGCTCTGTCACCCCAGAATCGCACCTCATCAATCATTCCGGTGAAGAAATAATTGCTGTTGTTCAGGTCATCACGACCGATGACGTGAACCGCGGTTCTTTCATAGTTACCTTCCCAGTTGTCACCGGCGGTGCCGAGCCAATGGTTGTCTGCCGCCGAAGCACTGCCGTAAAGGCCGAACAAAATAATTGTAACCACAAGTACTTGTAACATTTTCCTAATCATTTTTACCTCCCCACTAAAAATACTTAATATAATTGCTGTACTTTACGACCCAATAAGAATTGCCGTCAGAAATGTTCTAAACCGCCCCCATACACCACCTACCAAGCTATTCTGCGGGACCTATTTTCTTCATTAATAAATAGCAGAAAAGACACTTGATGTCCAGAGAAATCACAAATATTGGAAATACACAGTCTATAAAATCTACACGGAGACTTAATCAGACAGGTATTGCGTTGCGAATCGCTGTGCGGCCGAGCGGAGCAGTTCCCGGCTGTTTTCGAGTGCGTATTCTAAGGACATATTGGCATCTTTACATGATATGGCGGCGGCGATACCGATTTTTTCATACTCCTGCTGCGGCATATCGACCTGACCTGCGAGTACCGCCAGGCGGGTGTGTGATTGCGAGGCGGATTTTAAGATTCCGGAAACAACTTTTCCATAGAGCGATTGTGAGTCGAAAGAGCCTTCGCCTGTAATGACCCAGTCGGCTGATTCAAGTTCGGCGAGAAGGTTGCTATGGGCCATTATCGTTTCAATACCGGATACGACGTGGGCATTCATAAAAGCTATCGCGCCACCGGCCAATCCACCGGCTGCGCCTGCGCCGGGGACATTAATATCACAGCCGAGTTGTTCGCTGACAAGCTCGGCCAGGTGACCAAGCCCCTTTTCCAGTTGCTCTACCATTTTCTCTGTCGCGCCTTTTTGAGGGCCGTAAACTTTAGCTGCGCCCTGCTCACCGCAGAGCGGATTATCGCAATCGCAAAGGACTTCTACCGGAACAAGGTTAAGGTTTTCGGGTTTTACGATTGTTGTGATGTTCTCAAGGGCCGCACCGCCGAGCGGAATTGGATTGCCCTGGCTATCAAGAAATTTCCAACCTAAAGCCATAGCTGCTCCGAGGCCGCCGTCAACAGTTGCGCTGCCGCCCACGGCCAGGAGGATTTTACATGCACCGTATTCAAGAGCGGCTTGTATAAGCTCACCTGTTCCGTAGGTGGTTGTTTTGAGCGGATTCATCTGCTCGGCCCTAAGCAGTTCGAGCCCGCTGGCCGAGGCCATCTCAACCAGAGCTGTTTTGTCCTCGAACCAGGCAAATCCCGCTTCGACCTGCATATCCCCCAGCGGACCCATTGCCGTTTGCCCAATCCATCGGCCGTTGGCCGCTTTTATCATCGCCCCTGCAGTACCCTCTCCGCCGTCGGCCATTGGTTTTATCACAAGCTGAGCATCGGGTGCGATTTCTGCGATGGCCTTTGCGATGATTTCACATGCCTCGTAAGCTTTGAGGGTTCCTTTGAAAGAGTCTGTTGCAATGACGATTTTCATAAAACTATAGTTCCATAGAGTTATCTGCTCTTTAGAGAACAACCAGACTGATAATCCATAACGTAACCGCTGCGGCACAACCTTCTATGAGTGTCCCGAGCGTTTGCAGTTTATAGCCCTGCTTGACGCTCATTTTGCACAAACCCGTCACTACCCAGAAATAACTGTCATTTGCATGACTGACCACCATGGAGCCGGCACCGATGGCTACCACAGCAAGCGCTCTTGCTGTCGGACTTTCGAGGCCGAGTGTCCCCAAAAGCGGTGCAACTATACCCGCTGTAGTAATGATGGCTACGGTTGACGAGCCCTGTGCCGTTTTGAGCGCCGCGGCGATGATGAAAGGTAGCCAGATACTTAAACCTGCACTTTCGCCAAGATATCCCTTCACGACATCTGCGATTCCTGAGTTCTGCAATACCTTTCCGAAGGCGCCGCCGCAGCCGGTTATGATAATGATAGTTGCCGCCGCCACGACCGCCTGCCCGACCCAGCCGGAGGCGGAAAGCATCTCGGTCGTGAGTTTTTTCGGTAGTAGCCCGGCAAAGAAAACGCCCACGAGAAGCGCTACTACCGGCTGGCCGGCAAAACTGATGAATGCCGCCGCATCCCCCTGGCCGAATGGATGGCTTGGGAAATCTCCGATTGACCTGGCTATAATTAAAACTATTGGCAGAAAGATTGGAACAATCGACCTGAGAGTTGAAGGCGCTTCGGCGGTAAGTTCCTGCATATCCTGTTCTGGTGATTCTGAGTCAGGGCTGATGTATATTCTGGCCGCAAACTTTATTGCGAACAGCCAGCCGGCTCCCAGGGCGACAATACTTACCAGCGCCCCCCACAGAATTACCAGCCCAAGGTCGGCCCCCAGAATACCCGCCGCCGCGACTGGCCCGGGCGTCGGCGGGACCATTGTGTGAGTGGCATAGAGACCAAGACTAAGCGCTATTGCACTTGCCGCTAATGATATCTTTGTTTTTCGGGACAGCGCTTTGGCCAGAGGACAAAGGATGACAAAGGCAGAATCACAAAACACAGGAATACTGACAATATAACCGATTATGCCCATAGCCAGAGGTACATTCCTGCTGCCGACCAGTTTGAGCGTGCTCTCGGCCAGTTTATACGCGCCGCCGGATTTTTCCAGAAATGTCCCGATCACCGCTCCTGCTAAGATAACGATACCGATGTAGCCGATAGTGCCCCCGAAGCCTGCGTTTACCGCCTCGACTATTTCCTCAAGTGACATTTTTCCGCATAAGATACCGTATCCGAACGCGGCGATCAAAAGTGCAAGAAAAGGGTGCAGGTTCAGCTTGGTTGTAGCAATTATGATGAAAACAACAGCCAGCAGAAGCAGCATTAACAGCCACATAGAGTTCATCCTTTCATCGATAGAACATTTGCCGTAAACAGCGGACTAAAATTGGGGCGGTCAGTGACGTAAAATTCCCGACAGCTAAACGCTATTTACTCTGCCCGGTATGGAGTGTCAATCTTTTTCTTAATTCAGCATCAAATGGGTGGATGAGACGGTCAACATGAAAGCTATATTAGTATAGACTGGGGCTAAAAATGAATTTTTTGAGTATTTTACTCACGAGATAGCACATTTATGATGGTAGCAGGAGTAAATAACGTATTTTTTACGGGGATCTAAGCCAATTCCCAGTAATGGGAAAAAACTCTTTGAATTTAAAAATATTCTTGAAATAAAGGGCAATTTGGTATATAAAACTATTGGTGAAGTGTGTATCTTACAAATCTTCGCTTTTCGATAAAAAGGGCCTTGCTTATGCTCGGTGAAGCGTGCACCCATGAGATGTACGTGGATGCGTGAAAGCAAGGCCCATTTTTGAATAATAATACCTCATAAAAGACTTTCTGCACCTCTATGAAAGTCTTTGTATTATAATTTCCGTCTATTTTCAAAGCAAAGTTGTACTCTGCTGCTGCTTCTCTCAAAGGGAGTATCTACGCCTTCATCTCTTATTCTCATATTCTTATCGAAATGTCAAGTGTTATTTCTTGAAAAATAACGCCCTTTTTTACTTGACGGTAGAGTGTATAATTTGTTATATATGGGGTTTGGTGAAGCGTGTGCTCGTATAGGCCGCTGTTTGATAGTATTTTGCTTTCTTACAGGTGGAGCTTCTGCGTTCTTTTCCATTTTCTGGGCCGCACAGACCAACGCAGTAGGTGTTTAAAAAAAACGAAGTTATTTCAATCGGAGAT
>DAOUVA010000187.1 GCA_030667885.1 Phycisphaerae bacterium | reverse complement strand
GAACGGCTGGGGCTATTCCGTGGGAACCTTTACAGGAATTATTTTGTCTTTAATAATCTTATTGCTGCCCGAGTCGCCTGTATATTATGTATTTCCTTTGATATGTGCAGTTTCGCTTCTTGCAAGTATTGTGGTGTCTTTAGCAACCCAACCCACTGACCCGAACATCCTTAGGAGCTTTTATAAATCAGTTCGGCCCTTTGGGCTGTGGAAGCCGATTGCGGAAAAGGCTGAGTTGTCAGCAGAAGATTTGTCATCGAAATCTGAAAGCCTGCCTCGAACCATCTTGAATGTTGTGCTTGCCATGTTTGCAATTACGGGCATGTATTTATTCCCAATGTATCTTGTGGGACATTGGTATTTATATTCAGTCATATGCCTTTTATTAGCAGTCGCAGCAATAACAGCTCTTAAATACACATGGTATCAATATCTGCCTGAAGACGGCCAAGATTCCGAGCCTCATTGATAAAATTAATATGACAGTAAGCCTTGATGAAACCACAGGCGGAGTATTGAGCTATGATTTTTTAATCGTCGCGGCGCAGACTTTGTATTCCGGTATCTTGGCCAAAGGGTCCAGGGCATCTATTGTAAGCATATTGGCGGGACCTTCGTGGAAATGGAAGGGCATGAACAGCCAGCCTTTTCCAATATTTTTTGTAACCTTTGCCAGTGTGGAGACCTTGCCCCGAATGGTTGATACTTCGACAGTATCACCAGCGGCAATTCCGAGTTTGCCGGCATCTTCAAGATGAATTTCGACGTAGCCGGTCGGTGAAACCTGGTTGATGGCGGCTGATTTCCTGGTCATCGTTCCGGTATGGAATTGGTATAACTGTCTGCCGGTAGTAAGAACAAAGGGGAATTTTTTACCGGGTGACTCGGCAGGGGCCTTGAATGATACGGTGTGGAATTTACCCTTTCCTCTGGTAAATTTTCCCTTGTGCAGATACTTAGTACCGGGATGGTCTTTGTCGAGACAGGGCCATTGCAAGCCGACCGAATCGATTCGTTCAAATGACATGCCGCCATAGATGGGCGTTAGTGAGGCTATTTCGTCCATAATATGTCCGGCGGAATCGTAACTCATTTTATAGCCGAGTTTAGTCGAGAGATCGCAGATTGTTTCCCAGTCACTTCGAGACTCGCCCGGCGGGGGAACAGCGGTGCGGATTCGCTGGACACGGCGTTCGGTATTTGTGAAAGTTCCGTTCTTTTCGGCGAAGCAGGCCGAGGGCAGGACCACATCGGCGTATTGGGCGGTCTCGGAGAGGAAAATATCCTGCACAACAAGAAAATCGACCATCTCCAGAGCCTTTCGTGTCCTGTTGAGGTTCGGGTCGGAAAGCGCTGGATTTTCTCCCATTATGTACATTGCTTTGATGTCACCTGTCTCAACTGCGTGGAATATCTCGACAACAGTAAGCCCTTTCTTCGGAGAAAGCTTTTTTGACCAGGCTTTTTCAAATTTTGCCTGTATTTTAGAATCCTCGACAGATTGATAGCCGGGATAGACGTTTGGCAAAGCTCCAAGGTCACAGGCACCCTGGACATTGTTCTGGCCTCTGAGTGGATTTACGCCGGTTGATTCTTTGCCGATGTTGCCTGTAAGCATTGAGAGATTGGCAAGTGACAGGACGTTGTCGGTGCCGGTAGTGTGCTGTGTTATTCCCATGCTGTAAACTATACTGGATGTTGAGGCACCGGCATAAATCCTCGCAGCCTGACGAATTTTTTCGGCGGGGACGGTTGTGATTTGCTCGGCCTTTTCCGGAGTGAAATCCTTTAAGGCCCCCGCCAACTCTTCAAAGCCATCAGTGCGTTCTTTTACGAAGTCGGCATCGAGGATGTTTTCATTTATGATTACGTTCATCATTGCGTTTATCAGGGCGACATCCGTGCCGGGTTTTTGAGCAATGTGCAATTCGGAAAATCTTACGAGGTCGATCCGGCGCGGGTCGGCCACTATAAGTCTGGCCCCGTTTTTAACAACTGCCTCTTTTATGTCGAGAGCGATGACAGGATGAGCCTCAGAAGTGTTCGAACCAATGATAAATATGCAAGCAGCGTTCTTCAGCTCATCTATTGAGTTGGTCATGGCACCGCTGCCGAAGGCCCTCGCAAGACCGGCGACGGTCGAGGCGTGACAGAGCCGGGCACAGTGGTCAACATTGTTGGTGCCGATGACGGCGCGGATGAACTTCTGAAAGACGTAGTTCTCTTCATTAGTGCATTTGGCGGATGAAAGGCCCGCGATACTATTCGGGCCGTTTTGATTTTTTATTTTGGCCAGACGTTCTGCGATAAAATCCGTTGCCTGGTTCCATGTAGCCGTTTCAAATGTTCCGTTTCGCTTGATGAGTGGTGTCGTGAGGCGTTGTTCATGGCCGACGAACTCTATGCCGAATCTGCCCTTAACGCAGAGATTGCCATCATTAGGGATGCAGCCGACAGGACTGGTTACACGGACAATCTCGTTTGTCTTCGGGTTGACATTGAGGTCGATCTGGCAGCCAACGCCACAATAAGGACAGGTTGTTCTCGTACGGAGGAGGTCTTTGCATTGGCCTTTGCCCTTGGCAGCCCGCTCATATAGAGCACCGGTAGGACAAGTGGAGATACACTGGCCGCAGAGTTCACAGGTGGATTCGTTCAATGGAATATCAAAGGCGGTAGTTACTTCAACACCTGAGGCCCGCTCTTTGAAGGTCAGAGCGCTGTCCATCTGAACCTCTTCGCATATTCTTATACACCTGCCGCAACGAATGCATTTGTCCAGATCATATTCTATTGCCTCATTGCCGGTTGTGTAGTTTGGCTTCGGCTCAACGGTTTCCGCCTTTGTAAATATTTCATCGGAAATCTGGTATTCGTAGGCGTATTGCTGGAAAGTACAGTCCCCGTTTTCATCGCAGGTCGTACAAACACCACGGTGTTCATAGAACAGCAGCTCAAGAATCGTTTTTCTTATAGCGCGAATCTCATCTGTTTCGGTTTGTACCACCATCCCGGGCTCAATTTTGGACGTACAGGCAGTAACCGGGCCTTTACGACCGGCAACATCAACAAGGCAAAGCCGGCAGGAGCCGGTGGGAACCAGACGCGGGTCGTGACACAGATTCGGAATATCAATACCGTTTTCAGCCGCCAGTTCAAGAATTGTCTGGCCTGTTCGGCCTATTAATTCTTTGCCATTTATAGTTATTGCTACTTCGGGCATATTCTTATCCAACATTATTTCTCAAGATCGCACCTTAAACATCTTCCCGCTTCGGCAAGGGCCAGGGGCCGGTCGAGACCGAGCACCACTTCGGCAAAGCCTCGCTTTCGCTCCGCAAGCGAGATATTTCTTTCCTCCGGTCTTGGAAGCGACTGTGCAAGGGTCTCTTCGTCGGGCTTCGTGAATGAGAATCCGACGTCTTGAGGGAGATTTCCGTTTCCACCGAGCATCTTATCGATACTCACCGCGGCCTTCTGACCGGCAGCAATTGCTCCAATGACACTTGCAGGTCCTGTTACACAGTCTCCGCCGGAGAAGATTGAGTCAACAGTTGTTTTGAACTCAACCGGATCAACCTTAACCGTGCCCCATTTGGTAAGCTCAGGACCGCCAGATACGTTTAAGGATTCGGTGGAGGCAATTTGTCCGATAGCCGGTATCACGATATCACATTTTATTTTGGTTTCGCTGCCTTCAATCGGGACAGGACGCTTTCTGCCATCAATATCAGCCTCACCAAGCTCGGCTTTCAGAAATTCAACAGCACATACAGCCTGTCCCTTGTTGATAATGCGTTTTGGAATTCCGAGAGTAACAAGCTTGACATCTTCTTCGAGGGCACCGTCAATTTCCTCCTCATAGGCGGGCATTTCGTTCCGTGTCCTTCTGTAGAGAATTGTAACCTCTTTAGCACCGAGTCGGACGGCAGAGCGGGCAACATCCACAGCGGCATTTCCACCACCGAGAACGACGATTCGCTTGCCTGCGCAATCCATTCCTTTACCAAGAGCCCGGTCGCGCAGGAATTGAAGGGCATCGATAACACCATTGAGGTTGATACCTTCGATATCGATGGATTTTCCCCGCTGGCCGCCGGTAGCGACAAAAACCGCCTTGAAACCATCTTTAAGAAGGTCTATTGCATTGTCGATCCTTTCTTCGGTTTTCAACTGTACTCCGTGCGAAAGAATAAAGCCAATTTCCTTGTTCAGGACATCTTTCGGTAGTCGGAACTCCGGAATCCCCAAACTGAGCATTCCACCGGGTATCGGCTGTGCCTCAAAAATAACCGAAGGTCGCTGCATAAGGGCCAGAAAGTATGCGCAACTCAGTCCGGCCGGACCACTACCGACAATTGCAACTTCAGCCTGTCCCCGAGCGGGTCTGGCTATAGGAGTATCGTAGTCGTCCATGTAATCAGCTATATAGCGTTTCAAAGCCCGTATTGCCAGGGGCTGGTCAATTTCGCTTCTGCGACATCTATTTTCACACGGATGGTCACAAACACGACCGCAGACCGAAACAAAAGGATTGCGGCGGCGAATGATATTGGCAGCTTCAGTCAGACTGCCCTCTGCAGCGAGAGCTAAATATTCCGGGATATTCACACCCGCCGGGCAGGCATGCTGACATGGGGCACGGACAAGACCATCGCATACGGAGGCACGGCAAGTTTTAAGCACGATATGCTCTTCGTACTCCTCGCGGAAATGTCTGAGTGTCGAGAGCACGGGATTCGGAGCGGTCTGCCCCAGCCCGCAAAGCGAGGCCTTCTTGATGTCCCGGCCCAGGCGCTCGAGCAAATCGAGGTCCTTGATGTCGGCATCGCCGCAAGAGATTTTCTCAAGAATCGCCAGCATCTTTTTGGTGCCGACCCTGCAAGGCGTACACTTTCCGCACGACTCTGACTGGACGAATTCGAGGAAGTATTTCGCTACGTCCACCATGCATGTATTTTCGTCCATCACAATCAGCCCGCCGGAGCCCATTATCGCCCCGATTTGCTGGACGCTGTCGTAGTCTATCTCGATGTCGAGATACGCCGTCGGGATACACCCGCCTGAAGGCCCACCTATCTGGGCAGCCTTGAACTTGCGTCCCCCTGGGATGCCCCCGCCGATGTCAAAGATAATCTCGCGAAGCGTTGTACCCATTGGCACTTCCACAAGACCCGTATTGTTGACCTTCCCCGCCAGCGCGAATATCTTGGTCCCTTTGCTTTTGTCCGTCCCAATCTTGCTGTACCAGTGGGCCCCATTGCGAACGATCAGGGGGATATTCGCAAGTGTCTCAACATTGTTGATGACAGTGGGCTGACCCTTATACCCCGCCTGCGTGGGGAACGGCGGTCGTGACCGGGGCATGCCGCGCTTGCCTTCGAGCGAGGCAATCAGGGCAGTCTCTTCTCCACACACAAAAGCTCCCGCTCCCTGGCGAATCTCAATATCAAAGCAAAAATCCGTCCCCAGGATATTCTCACCCAACAGAGCCGACGCTCTCGCCAACTCTATCGCGGCTGTCGTGTTCTTGACCGCCAGAGGGTACTCGGCGCGAACATAGATGACCCCCCGATTCGCACCGATTGCATAAGCCGCTATCAACATGCCCTCGAGTACAGCGTGCGGGGTCCCTTCCAGAACACTCCTGTCCATAAAAGCACCAGGGTCACCCTCGTCGGCATTGCAGATCAGAAACTTTTCTTCGGCCTGCGACTTCCTGCAAAACTCCCACTTGAGCCCCGTCGGAAATCCTCCGCCACCGCGCCCGCGAAGGCCCGACTCCTTGACAATCTCGATGATCCTCTCCGCCGAGTGCTCCTGGAGCGCCTTTGCCAGTGCTGAGTAACCACCCGCCGCAACATAATCTTCAATGAGGACGGGGTCAATCTTGCCGTTGTATTTGAAGACGTTACGCTGCTGTCCCGCATAGAAAGGCACTTCGTATTCATAGGCCACCCTGTTGCCCGTCCTGGGGTCCACGTATTGCAGCCGCTCAATGGGCTCCCCGGCAAGCACCGTTCTGGCAACTATCTCTTTAACATCCTCAACTTCGATGCCGCAATAGAAGAACTGGTTGGGCAGAATGACCGCCACAGGCCCTTTCTCGCAGAAACCGTGGCAACCGGTTCTCTTAAGGCGAACGCGTCCGGAAAGCTTGTGCTTTTGAATATACTGCTCAAAGGCCACGTAAACCTGAGCAGAGCCCAGTGCCGTGCAGCCCGTTCCGCCACATATCGTGACTATCTGTTCGTCCGGGTTTACGGCAGCCTTGAGTTTACTCTGCCATTTGTGAAAATCCTCTATGCTTGAAAGCCTGCCCATCAGGACTCTCCCTTTCCGGCTGTTCTTGCGTTTTCCACGACAAGACCGACCTTCCGAAAGGACATCTTGCCATAATATGTTCCGTCGATCACCATCACAGGCGCTAATGCACACGCCCCCAAACAAGCAACCGTTTCAAAGGTAAATTCCATGTCATCCGTTGTTTCACCCGGCTCGATGCCGAGTGTTCGCTTGAGCGTTTTGATGATATTGGGGCCGCCCTTGACGTGACATGCGGTACCACGGCAGCATCGTACTGTATGACGGCCGTGCGGTTCCAAATAGAACTGCTCATAGAATGTTGCAACACCGTAGATTTGGCTGGCCGAAATACCTGTACGGTCGCTGACAGCCATCAAAATGGGTTTCGGCAGGTAACCATAGGCCTTTTGTACCTGCTGTAAAATCGGCACGAGGTCGTTTGGGCCGGGATTGGAGATTGAGGCGAGAATCTTGTTCAGGAGTTCCGTATCTAAACAAGCTGTATTACTGACGTTTGCGCTCATTGAACTGCCTAAAAAATCACTACCAAACTTAAAGTTCGAGAATTGTACCGGCCCGTCCCAACGATTGCAACAAAAAATATCGTCCTTCCCAAGCGGTCAAACCTGCGGACGGGGCAGTAAACCGGCCCGCTCAAGGATGACAGGCGTAATACTCTCCCAGCCAATAGGCATAAGATGAATACCGGAAACTCCCTCGATATCCTTAATCTTTTCTATCATCTCAAGGCAAATTTTGATTCCTTCTTCTTTGGCGTCTTCAGCGGATTCCATTCTCGTGATAAGCTCATCGGGTATGCTCATTCCCGCAACTTCACTCTTCATATATTTAAGGGCCCTGTGAGAACGGACGGGCGTTAGTCCCGCAAGAATATATACCTTCTTGTGCAGGCCTTCTTTGACAACAAGCTCCATCCAGCGGCTGAATTTGTCAAGGTCAAAGACACACTGGGTCTGTATGAAATCGGCTCCCGCATTGATTTTTTTGGCCAGGCGAGCCACCCTGAATTCGAACGGGTCGGCAAACGGATTTTCGACCGCGCCTATAAATAATTTTGGCTCGTGCTCCTTTATCGGATCACCTGAAATGAATTGTTTGTCGTCCCTCATCTTCTTTACCATCGCAATCAACTGCACCGAATCGATATCAAAGACATTTGCAGCCTGTGGGTGATTTCCGAATTTCTGGTGGTCGCCCGAAAGGCAAAGAAGGTTCTTAACTCCAAGAGCGGCTGCTCCGAGGATGTCGCTTTGCATTGCAATTCTGTTCCTGTCTCTGCATACCATTTGCACAACTGGCTCGACGCCGCAGGATATCGCGATAGCGGCGGCGGCTATACTTGACATTCTCACAATCGCCGTCTGGTTGTCCGTTACATTGGCACCTTCGACGTTTCCAAGGCAATGCTGAGCTTTCTTTTTTACAGCTTCGGGGTTGGCATTCTGTGGCGGGCCGAGTTCGGCGGTAACCGCGAATTTCCCTGCTGTTAGAACTTTTTCGAGTCTGCTGTCTGATTTCATAGCATGGCCTCTTCGAACTTTGTTTTTCGTTGTCCTGCGTTAGTGCT
>DAOUVA010000324.1 GCA_030667885.1 Phycisphaerae bacterium | reverse complement strand
GCGAGAAAAACAGCCAAGGCATCTTGTCCATCCACAATCATGGCGGGGACATCATAAGCAGCGGCCCTTTGAGCGATGTCTTCGATATTGCTGGCCTTGGTGGCGCCGTCTATTCCACTGCCTGAGAACGGTACGCTCATTCCGTAAAGGTTGTTTTCGATTATTGCCACGAGCGGCACGGCCAGTGTTGAGGCCATATTCATTGCTTCGTGAAAACTACCCGTGTTGGTTGAGCCGTCACCAAAGAATGACAGCACAACTTTTCCGGTCTTTTTGTACTTTTCCGCCATAGCCGCTCCGACAGCGGGGGCCTGGTTGCCGCCGACAATGCCGGTCGAACCGAGGTTGTGACATTTATCGACATCTGCGATGTGCATCGAGCCTCCTCTGCCCTTGCAGTAGCCGGTCTCTTTGCCCATCAATTCGGCCATCATCCGGTTCCAGTGGGTCTGGCGGTCTTCTTCGCTGTCGGCATATTTATTGCCGATTGCACCGCAGTGGCCGTGACCACGGTGGGTTGAGCCGATTACATCCCCGCGTTCAATAGCGGCGGTTGCGCCTACGGCGACGGCCTCCTCGCCAGCGTAAAGGTGCGAGGCACCTTTGATAATATTCTGGCCCAAAAGATCGAAAACCTTCTCTTCGAAAAAGCGAATCTCATAAATGGTCCTGAGCCAGTCAACAATATTCTCAAGACTGAGATTCCCATCCGTAATAAGGTCGTTGACCTTTGGTTTCGGATTCTTTCGTGTATCCTCAATGCGAAAATCCATACTGCAAATCTCCTCAATATCTACTTTTACATGGTAAAAACGCCGAATCTAAACTGCTAAAAACATTGGAAACCGATAGTATAGCATAACCTGCAAGTAAATCAACCGGGCGGTTAGCATTTTGCCGTTTTTTTGGCAAATGGAACTCTGAAACTATACCAACAGCTTTTTTCGCCCTTCGATGGGTGAAATTCAGGATTAGCAGAAGGGGCTGGAATAGGCAGGTGGATTCTGGTAATATGAAGATTACAGGATATCCTCTCTGATTAGGCTTTATTGCAAAAGGCAGGAGTTGGTTGTATGAGAATATCGAGTGAGGGGGTCTGAAGGTTTTTCCTATGAACAACATTAAAAGCATCATCGTGCTGTTTTTGAGCATTCTGTTGATTAGCGGGATAACAAATCATCAAGCTCGAAGTCAAACTACAAAAGCCGAGAAGGTAATGCAACTACCCAAAGTTAATTTTTTCCTATTTGGGATGGGCAATCGTGATAAATTCCTCTATCGTGACGGGACACTTTTCAATGCGCTTACAGGTGAAGCTGTCCGTCAATGGGAGGTGGTTAAGGAGACAATACTTCCATGCGAATATACAGTGCGATTAAATACCTCAGATGGCAAAGAGATTGTCATAACGGAAGATGAGAAAGCTGTCTGGATTCAGGAAGGAGCAAAATGGCTTTCTTTGACCGAGGGAGCAGTAAATTTATCAAAATTCAAAGGCCATCCCCAGGCAGGGCTTCTGCGCATTTTGCTGCATGAGATTCTTATCAATATAGTCGATACTAAACCCGTTCCCAACTTTATGGTTTACTCAAAGCCGTGGTATCGAGATGCAGCTATGGTGGCAATGTGTTTGGAAAAGACCGACAACGTGCATCTTATCAAACCGTGGATTCTCAAGCTGAAGGAACCTTTTGATCGCAACAACGCAGGCAACAGGGAGCCCGACAATCTGGGGCAGGTCCTTTACCTGATTTCTCTGGTGTCCGATTCCTCACATCCGCTGGTCGAGAAGGTGCTTAATACGATTCCGGAGTTCCAGAAAGGCAAGCACCTGGACGGATCAACCGATTTTTCCAAACATCCGGTTTACCAGACAAAATGGCTGAAGTTCGGTCTTCGGGCATTGGAGTTGGAAGATCCTTATGAAATTCCGAAGGTATTTGATTCATATTCGGTGCTGTTCTGGATGGATTACAAGAAGGAGCACGTGCAAGGGGGGGGCTTTTCAAAAAATGGCATCAAAAATTACCCATATCTCGGCTGGGCTGAGGCACATTTTCATGGCGGGCCGGCACCAATGTCTCTCGATGAGCAGTATCCGATGACGTGGGAAGCCCACGCCAGCCAGGCGAACTATGCCGGTATGAAACTTGTTTCCAAAGAATACACCGATCGAAAAATCTGCGCTCCTCATTCTTGGCACGCAGCAGAAATGTTTCTTTATTTACTCGATGATGTTTTGTTAACCGACTCCGGAAGTGCAGACAAATAACAGATTACAAAAGATGAAGGATTTAGCTTATGAACAACAGAAAAACAATTATATTGTGTTTGAGTATTCTATTGGTTGGTGGGATTTGCTATGGTGACGACTGGCCGCAGTTTCGCGGGCCTAATCGGGATGGAAAATCCACAGAGACCGGGCTTATGAAAAAATGGCCTGCAAGTGGGCCGAAGCAATTATGGTCTGTGGATGGCCTGGGAATAGGTTTTTCTTCTGTGGCCATAGCCGGTGGATTGGTATATACGACCGGAATGATTGACGGGGAAGGATTTCTATTCGCATACGATATTGAGGGGAATCTGAAATGGAAAGAATCCTACGGGCCGGAATGGACACGGTCGTACAAGGGGACGCGGACTACGCCTACGGTTGACGGCGAGCGAGTATATGTATTCAGCGGCACTGGGAACATGGTCTGCTTTAAGAGCCGGACGGGCGAAAAGATATGGCAGGTTGATACTCTGACGAAGTTCGAGGGTAAAAACATACAATGGGGGATGAGCGGTTCACCATTAATCGACGGGCGGAAGGTCTATTGTACGCCGGGCGGCAAAAAAGGCACAATGGTCGCTTTGGATAAAATGACGGGGCGGACTATCTGGGCCACGACAGGTCTGGATGAGAAATCGGCTTACAGTTCTGCTATTCTCATCGAAAGAGGCGGCAATCGCCTGCTTATCAATATGATTCAAAAATCTGTCATCTGTGTAAATGCAGACAACGGCAAACTGATCTGGCGGGAACCTTACGTGACACCTTCCGATACCGGCGGCGTTACGCCGGCCTATAAAGACGGACGTCTGTATGTTACCAGCGCGGTCGAGCGAGAGTTTACGAGAGGCGGGGTAATGTTCGAGCTATCCGCCGACGGGACTTTGGCCAGAGAGAAATGGAATGACCAAACTCTCGACAGCGGCCACGGCGGGGTCGTGCTGGTCGATGGCTATCTGTACGGCTCGACCTTCGACGGCATTCCAAAGGGCGACTGGGTCTGTCTTGACTGGGACAGCGGGAAAGTTATGTATAAAGCTACCTGGAACGGGAACAAGGGCTCGATTATATATGCCGACGGTATGCTGTACTGTTATGATGAAAATACCGGAGATGTGGCTCTGGTGAAGCCTTCGCCAAAGGGTTTCGATATAGTCAGCTCATTCGTCGTTACCGAAGGTGACGGCCAACACTGGGGGCATCCGGTCATATCCAACGGCCGGCTCTATATCCGTCACGGTAATGCCTTGATGGCATACGATATCAAAGGCAAATAGCTCTCAAGCCTTTAACAGCAACTCTGGAATCAGGACTTACCTTTTGCCAGCTTCAAGCGGAAGGCTTCGGATTCCCAACTATTGATAAAATCTTGCTGGCGTTTATTCAGGGCCAGGACACCACCGAACTTTGTCGCGTACATCCTAATAAGAACAGAGGAGGCAGTAATTTCGGCAATAAGCGGAGCGTTTTTTTTGTTGGTCGCTACAAAAAGGCCTAAATCCTTAATTATAAAAGCAGCAGCGGGCTTTTGGCCTTTCCTAAGGAGGGACTTTAATTTTTGAGTAATTATTTTGACATCGCATTTTTCGAGCCACATTGCTGAGCCGTTGGCATAAACAAGCTCATCCGGATTCAAGGCCGGGGTGCCAACAAGCTTAGCTGCGTCTTTACGGGCCATAAAAGCAGCGACAGGTTTGTTATCAGGAAAATGACTCACTGGCATATCCAAACCGACAGAATCTAAGAGAGCTTTGTGAATCGCTGATTTGGCGACTGCTATGTCACTACCGTTAGGTGATTTGGTCTTTGGAAGCTTCGGTTCTTTTAACTTACTTCTGCAAAGCTTGATGATTTTACGAACCAGGCTTAAAGCAGCAGTAGCGGTTTTGGCAGTAACAAAGAGGCCATGCTTTTGCAGAATCATAACAGCGGGCTTCCTGCCGAACTTTTTTTGGTAGTCTCCGACCAGCTTTGCAATTTTCTTTGCAAGCATAAAACCAGGATCTGTATAGGGAACCCAAAGGGGTGGGAATTTTTCGTTCTTAAAGAGCTTTTCAATCTCCCTTTGACCGTTTTTGGCGTTTACGTATGCAGCCACTACGAGAGGATGCAGATGGATTACGCACTTATCGAGAAAAGCGTGCAAGTGCGATTCCACAGAAGGACGGGCACCACCGATAACTTTATCATCACATGCAACAAGCAGCCGATTTACTACTTCTGGCTCTCTTTTGCTGGCGTCGAGCTTTGCCAAAGCATTATCTTCTATAATCGACAATACCGGAGCAAGCCGCAGCCTCCGCCAGCCCCTTCGCGTATTCATATCCTTAAGGGCCGTGCCGCTGGCCTTAATATACATATATTTTCCATCGGGTGTCTTTACAGACGTATTACCGCCTCCCCCCTGAACCAGAGTGGAATCCTTACCTGTTATGTTCGAAATTTTAATCAGGTCGGCCAAAGTTTTATTCATTATTGCTTGTTCCTTTTCATTAATTAATATTTTTGATTAATCTATTTTGTGTATCGAAATTATCAATCTAACCGGTTTCCTGCTGCTCGTCGCCGTTGTCTTTCCACATCCATAGAGCAGCGGTGACAAACCATACTATCGTAGCGAGAAGCATTAACCATTTGACCATATCCAACTCCAATCGGCCTGCAAGGAACAGGACCGAGGGCAATGTCAAGGCAATCAACGCCAGCAGTGAGATTATTTGTAATATAGAACGCATTTTAATTCTCCTGTTATTGAGGTGCGGCGGGACGCAGTTTCTTCTGGTAAAACTTACTCAGTACGATGTATAAAATGGCGGCAACGAACCAGCCGGGCAGTGATACAAAGAAAATCTGAATGCCGGCGAACTTCACCAATACCCAGGCAATAGCCAGAGTTATGAACCAGGCCAGACCGGCGGCCCAATTGAAGCTTTTTCCGCTCAACTCGGCATAGTAACTTTGCAATCCAAATTTCCGTATGAGCCAGAAATCGACAAAGATAACCGCGCCCATCGGCATAAGAACCAGACCGTAAAGAGCAACAAAGCCCAACAACTTCATTGCGATAGCCGGGAACATTCCGGCGATTGTCGCAATGGCTCCGGTTATAAGCGTTACCTTAAAACGCGAAGATTTCGGCGATAGTGCCTGGAACGCCAGGCCCGCGCGATAGATAGTCGGATTGGCTGTTGTCCAGCCGGCGATAATCACACACAGCAGGCCCGCCAGCCCGGCGGCGCGATAAGCCAGCGGCCCCGGTAGCACATCCGTGTCGGCGGGATTCAAATGCAATTGATAAGCATAAAGGATTGAGGCGCTGATCCAGGCCATAAAGTGACCAACGTACATGCCGGCACCGCTTGCGATGCCATACCAGCTCTTTCGCGCAAAGCGAAAAACG
>DAOUVA010000322.1 GCA_030667885.1 Phycisphaerae bacterium | reverse complement strand
ATGGGGAGATGGGATGTTTGACGTCCAGAGGAGTTCGCCATTCTCTAAGCTAACGCAGATGGTATTCTTGAACGACGGCCCCGCAATGCACACCACATTATTCTTAGCTCGCGTGCAACAGTAGGTGGCCCATCCCAGGCCCCAGCCCTGGCGTTTGAGCGAAGTGCCGATGGCGTTGAAGAGTTCTTTGGACGTTTCGGGCGTTCGGCGCCACAACTGCCTGCCTGTGGTAGAATCGCGAGCGGCCATATACTTTCTCGGCGCCATCTCGAAGATGCGATTGCCCTCGACGCACAAGGCTCGAGCGTCGAAAGGTTCCGACTCGCTGACACTCCAGATCAGTTCCATCTCGGGATACCGAAAGGCTGCCAGTCTTCTTGCCGCTCCGAAGTTGTTGGTGATACTCCGATACTGATCGTTAGCAACGTTCCAGGGCCAGTGGCCCATCTGCCCTTTCTGCCTATGCGGAGCAACTTGAGCGTCCGGTGGGCCGAATGCAGCCCAGAGTATGTTCTTCTCCTGCGCAATCCATTTCCAGTCCGTGTCGCCGGCGGCGGCTGCCTCGGCCGGAACACTGAACTTGCCGCGCTCCTGCCCGGTAGCAGCATCCAGCATCCACAGCGTCCCGCCCTCGGCAAAAACCACCTCGCTGTCGGTGGCCAGCTTCACAACATTGTGGACGACATAGCGCGGATCGAGCGGGCGACTCCAGAGACGCAGGCCGTTATACGCGTTGAGAACCGTCAGCATGTTCAAGAGCGGTTCTTCGCGCTCGTGGAACGCGATATGTCCGGAGAAAAAGAAAATCCGCCCACCTGCAAAAAGTGTCTGATTTGGCATTGCTGCGAATACTGGATACGTTTGAAAACGCAATTCCCCCGGCAAGCGAGCAGTTTGGTCTTGCGAGACCACATTGTTGTCCGGCCCATGATACGGATGGCGCCACTCATCAACGCCAGATTGAGCGGGCTTGAAAACTACCTTTCCCGAAGCAATGAAGACACCGCCGGGATGCAGCACACGCAGAATTTCTTTCTCGGACGGCGGATCATCGACGCCCGGCGCCACCCACACGGCATCGGCCAAATCTCCCGCCAGCCAGAGTGACGCACCATTGTCGTCCACCACATAAATCCGATCCCCCAAGTGCCCCTGCTCTCTCGCCCAATCGCGGATCTTTGTCAGCCCGGGTGAGATGGTGCCTCGGCAGAAGATCGTCCATGGAGTTTCTTTAACTAACTTGGCAATCGTCGGCAGGTCTCCCTCCTTGCCTCCACAAACCACGACGACCAGAGCTGGTGTCTTCCCAAGGTGCTTTGACAACTCGAGAACGGCATCGTCGGCAATCGCCGCGCAGCAGAAAAGCAGCGAACTCAGCAGTGCAAACCATATCTTCATTTTCTTTCTCCTTGAAAACAGCTTACGCAACACTTAATCGTGAAAAATACACCTACTATATTTCTGAAAAAATGATTCCCTTTTAAAAATGCTGGCAGTTATGTCACTAAATCCATCGCTACAACTTCGTGATCCAGGATCGAAGGCACAGTAAGCGAAACAATATCATTCTTAGTTTGATAATCCGGACTTGTACCACTGACGAGCAGGTGGATTTTCTTCACTTTCGTATTTCGTGGAGTTTTTATCTGAAGTTTTTGCTCGCCGATGCGAATAAACTCTCGGAACGGCCCTTTCATCATCATCGCATTGGTAAGATTGACAAGATGGACAGTCATTGATTGTTTCTGCCGCCATACAGTCACATCAAGAATTCCGGGGCCTGTTACCTTAACTGGCGGCTCTTCATTTGCAGCCCAGTTGATGATATTCTTCAGAAGTCTGCCATGATCCACATTCATGATTTCCCAAAATGTCCGGTCTATATCCCAGGGAATATAAGCAACCCGGCTTTCTCCCAATTCTCGCAAATACACTTCCCGGATATCGGTTTCAGGCTTTCTCGGATAAACATGTTCCATCGGCAGGTCGGGATAAGTGGGAATCAGTGTCACAGGAGAGGGGAAATCCAGGTTAGGTTGTACATCCAGCCGCCAAACTCCGTTGATTATGCGATATGCATCCTCAAGTCCGCTTAAGACAGGATGGAACCGGCCTGTTTTAGAATTGCTATTCAGCCTGAGATACGAGTTCTTCATTGGCCCTTCGATCCGGTCGTTATATGACAGGCCAAACATATCGGTAAGGCCGAAATTCTGCCGCTTTTTACCATCCTGGTCGTACAGCGATGTTTCGAAGGTGGCAACCAAACTTCCTCCACTTTTCACGTATTGCCTGAGCTGTTCACACTGCGTTTCGGAAAGAGCGGCAATGTTCGGAAGAATCAGTAACTTGAACGGTTTCAGATGTTCAGCATCGAGTAATCGGTCGTTGACCATCTCGAATGGTACACGTGCTTCGACGAGGGCATGGTACATCCCCAGCTCATGACCGTTACTGCCCTGCTGCCACTTTTCACCTCCATAGTTTTTTTCGGTCTGTTCCGAATAGACCATTGCCGTGCGGGCGAGCGGCGCAATATTTCTCAAATAAGGCTCGACTCGATAATGCCACTGATAGATTCTTTCAACAACCTTAAGCCAACGCTTGTCGTAGATTGTCCCCGAGAATTTGACAAACCATGGGCGCATGTTGTTGGCAGTACCTTCGGCCACCCAGATTCGGATTTCCGGCTCACTCTGCACGGAATCCTTCCACCGGTAGCGTTCTTCCAAACCAATACTGAATATGCCGCCGAGAGGTTTCATTCCCATTGTTGCACGCAGCTCTTTCGCCCGCTTCCCATTCGACCAGGGCGGAATGACGCCACTTCTTGCCTGATGATCGGTGAAGAAGATATCAGACAGGGCGCCTGTTACGACGTTATCAGGAAATCCATTGGGAATATACCGCGAAGTGGACTTGACCTCGCGGATTGTTTTGTCCCACAAAAACCATAACTCTTTTAATCGTTCAATTCGCCACTGCGAGTATTTGCGATAAACCGGATCATGACGCTCGCTCGTACGGGGCAGGTCCATCCCGGAAAACGACTTAAAATTTCGAACGCAATGCTCACAGTAGCAGAGTCCGTGACCTGCCCAGCGATTGGAAAAAATCCCATCCAGTTGATACAATGTCATAATCTCTTTATGGACCTGGCTCATGAACTCGAAATTGTATGGGCCGAGCGCACATGTAACCCATAACTCCGGATTCGACCAATGGCGCCGTTTCTGTCCCTTCGAATCGACGGCAATCCAATCCGGATGAGCCTGATAGACGTTATTCCATGTAGCATGAGGATCCGTTCGGGCGATTACCGCCATTCCCATTTTACGACATCCCCGGACGAGATAGCCGAATGGGTCGGAACCCCCAAGCCACGCACTTCGATGGTGCATTGGGATTTTTGTGGGGTAGTATGCTACCGCACCCCCAGCGCTTAAACAGGCAGCATCGGCGTGAATGCGCTTGAAGTAGTCCAGCCAGAAATCCGGGTCGAACCGGCCGGGATCGTTTTCCACCAGGACCAATTGAGCCCAGCGCATCGGACGATCAAACCAAGGCTCTTGATTCTCTTTGGCGGCTGCCCACGGCGATCCCAGCACTGCATACGCACCCGCAACTACCGAGGTTTTTATGAAATCTCTTCGGTCCATAGTCACTTTATTCCTCCATATTAACTCATCTTAGAGTATATATTGGTCATCATATCCGAATCTTTTCAGAATCGGTTGTCTTTTTCATCAGTTCGATAACTTTTGCTTCGTCAACCTCTATACCCAGGCCGTGACCAACCGGCACCGTCGCAGAACCGTCCTTAATATCCAACGGCCTGGTAAGAACGTCAGTAGTAAGAAATTGAGGGCCGTTTAGTGCAACTGGCTTTGTCAGGCCGTATGCACCATATAGTGCCAGCGCTGCGGCCATAGAGATATCAGGATCTGTCAGCCCGCTGCCCAGCCACATAAGCCCTTCATTCAGAAGGATTTCAATCTGCCGTTTCGCAGGAGCCAGTCCGCCGCAGCGAGAAGGTTTCATTGCCACCCCGTCGAGCATCTTAAGACGAATAAACTCGAAAAGTTCTACAGGGGAGACAACGCCCTCGTCCATCAGAATAGGCAAAGCTCCTTGCTTTTTTAGGGCCTGGTAACCGCTGATGCGATTGGGTCTCAGCGGCGATTCGAGCACATCGACACCGGCGTCGGCCAGTTTCGGTGCGACAGCCATAGCAGTGGCCCGGTCATAGCCACCATTAGCATCCGCCCACAAAAAACCCCCCGGTGCTCGTTTACGGACCAACATGGCAAGAGCAATGTCGAATTTAGGGTCAGGTGCAACTTTGATGTTGAAGTTCGAGTAACCTCGCTTATAACCGGCGTCGATAACCTCCTCGGCCTCATCAAGCGTCCGGGCGTTAACCGTCCAACTCAGCTTCAGCGGCCCACCTCGCGGTCGATTCCACATCTGCGACAGCGACTGGCCTTTGAGCTTACCGGCCAAATCGTGCAGGGCTATATCCAGGCCGGAGCGGGCTATCGGCATCGCAGTAGAAAAACCCGGCGCCAAGGCAAGGTCCATTGCCTTATGAGCCCCGTCAATGTCCAGGGGATTACGTCCTACCAGGGCCGGGCCCAGATAATCTCGCAACACAATTTTGGCTGTTTCCAGAGTTTCATAACTCCACATTGGCGAAGGAATACTCTGGCCCCAACCGACTGCACCATCGCCGGTAGTAATCTTGACTATGACCGCGCCGCGTCCGTACGCACCGCCAGGTCCGATGAAAAACTTAAAGTATCCTTTAGTTGGATAGCGTACGGTAAACAACTCGATGTGCTCAATTTTCGTATTGGCCTGTTTTGTGTAAGCAACCGAGGTGATAAGTCCCAACGGCACAACAGCCGAACTCCACAGAAATTGACGCCGGCTAAGATGTATTGAATCATTAGACATAATAGAAAAAGGAAAACCAAAACAAATTTTATCACAGAGGCATTTTCCGGCCGGATACGTTTACCTGTCTGACGTCAAGTTCACCTGATTTTATTTCTACGAATGGTTTTCCGTCTTTTAGGCCGGCAGTGCCAAAGCCGCTTTCGGCAGAAAAGAAGCTGCGAAAATTGTCCCCGATTTTAGAATCTATATAGAGCGTCTTATCGATCGCATCGTAACGCAGGCCGGTAAGGCCCTGCAGCAAGCCATAGCTGGATAAGGCTCGCGCGTACCAGTGACCGCATTCGTACTCGTTGAATGGATTCCGAATACGCCCATCATATCGGTCGCGGCATACTCGCACAATCTCGAGTCCTTCTCGAACTACGCCTTCGAGCATCAGGTGGGAGGCTACCTGGTATTCAATACCAGTCCATACTTCGTCGCTATAAACGAAGGGGATAGACAGCTCCCCCCCTCGCGGCCAGGTGCACAGAAGCAGGCCGCCGTCTTTACCCAAAGCAAAAGCAGGCCGTTGCGGATTGGCATGATCAGTGAGGTCGTGTTTGAGATTATACTTGTGAACAGCGATTAAATGGCTTTTAACCTTTTCAGCATCTACGATTTCGCCGAGTCCGGCCGTGCGCGCAATCCAGAAACCCAGGACACCATCCGACAGACAACCCGTACCGTATTGGTACTTGGGCCCCTGTGTATTAAGCATGTTCACAATGTGATTATAACCCTGTCCATTGTGTGAAGTATT
>DAOUVA010000422.1 GCA_030667885.1 Phycisphaerae bacterium | reverse complement strand
GCCCTCTGTTTTCAACCTTACTCTTTCTTCAATCACTTTCGTTTTGCTTTCGCGTTTGTTTCCACTGGTCCCCTGTTCATCCGTACGCCTCTCAGCCACCAGCTCTATCTCACCCTTGATTCTGTCATGTCTTAAAAGAGGTCGTTGCTTACCGCGAACATTGATATCGCAACCAGCAATAGATAGTACGCTTATACCACAAAACACAAGTGCCCGGAGGACGCTTTGATTGCGCTCCGTCTTAACCGCCCCACTCCCTGTTTTATCGTATCGTCGATTCACCAATGCCTTTTATCTTCCTCAGCAGCACTCTGCTCACGCTGCCTTCTTTTTGGTCTAATATTGAGCTTGTTTTGATTTAACGGCCTTAAATATATTGCCTCAGCTATCGCACCGGAGCCGGAGGCTTCCGGCTCAAACTATTATCTATATTCGTTAAGCAGCCTTTTATTGTTATTATCATCGGCTCCGGAACTAAACCGCTTTTCAAAACTTTAACCAAACCTTCTCTGGCTTTTACATATTGACCCGCATGGTAAAAGGCCATACTCCGGTAATAAAGCTCTGCCACATCTCTTTTCCGCTCACTTATGGTCATATTTTTATCAATATTTGCCAAGTCGTCTTTTATTGTTTTTGCAACTGCCGGTGGAATTGAGGTATTCTTCAAAACTTCAATCAAACCTTCCCTGGCTTTTTCCAGTTGCCCGGCATAGTAAAAGGCCAGGCTGAGATAATAAAGCTCGGCAATTTCTCTTTTATCCTCAATAAGTTGACTGCTGCTCATCTCACGCTCTGTTATCGGTCCTTCAGGCCCTACCTCAGCGGCAGCTTGTTGTTTAATCTTTTCGCCATATCCTTGTGTACCAGTCGCGGCAAAATCCATTAGATTGAGCACTTGTACAATTTTTATGCATTCTTCATTGGTAAAAGTTTTACTTTCCTTAAATTTTTCTAAATAGGCACGTGCTTCTTTGATTTGGCCTTTCTCGATTAATTTGCTGACCGTCCAAAACACCTGAAACATGCTATTGTTTTCGAGTTCTCTTCTGCCTGAAGCTTCTGTTACCCCATCCATTTCTTCTTCCGGCTTTTTCAGACCACCGAGGATTTGACTTTGCACAGATCCGGTTCCTTCAACTGCGCTATCCGCCAGTGACGATGCTTCATTCAAAAGATATTTTATCGAACTTGTGTGAGCATTATGACAGTCGGTGCAGGCAAATTGCTCTTTTACCAAATGAGCAGGGATTAATTTCACCGTCTCAATATTATGGCATAGATAGCAAAGCTGGGGTTCCGGCTCTGTAAGCAAATGCTCAATCCGGCTCTTGTGCGGATTGTGACAAAACAAACAACGTCCTACTGCGACTGGGCCATGAACATAAGATGCCGATGTCGTATAGTCGGCATGGCATTGATAGCACAACTCCGGTACCGGCTTAATCAGGTAGGTTTGAGAAGAGAACAATCTTTGCCTGCTCTTGTCATGACAGACAGTACAGTCTTTTTTCGGTGGATGTGCATACCAAAGCTGTCGTGATCCCGTTCCCGAGAGTTCCCGAGAATCATAATCGCCAGGCTCTTCTGTGAGTTGTTCCTGCCCCAAAGGCGGAACGCCCTCGAAGAAAAATGTCAGAACATCATGGTGCTTAACTTCGTCACAGCTTACAACAAATATCCCCAAAAATACGAGCAGCATTAAACCGATTAATGCTGTCCTGTTCTGAAACAATACGACGTAATAATCTTTCAATCCATGCATAACTACAGGAACCAGCAGTCAAAATACTTTCCCCTGCCAACTGGTTTAAAGCCTCGGCTTTTTTTATCTCCCCGGGCTCTACCTTCATCAAATCCTAAACACTTTATCTTTTATTCAAAGTATTGTCGATAGCCGCCAGGTATTGCTCTACTGTTTTGGCCATCGCTGGCGGGATTAAGCCGCTCTTTAAAACTTCAACCAAACCTTCCCTGGCTTTTTCAAGCTGGCCGGAATTGTAAAAGGCCATACTATCGTAATATAGTTCTGCGACTTCATGTTTCTTTTTGCCGTCTTCTAACAAATTACCAATCTCGGCCAGGTCGCCTTGTATTGTTTTAGTCATCGCCGGCGGGGTTAAGCCGCTCTGTAACACTTTAATCAAACCTTCCCTGGCCTTATTGAGACGGCCTGAACGGTAAAATGTCATACTGCTGTAATAAAGCTCAGCAATTCTTTCCTGCTGCTCAAGTTGATCGTTTTGTGTCCGGGGCTCTGACTTCCCAAGAACCGCAGGCTTGTTTATCTGTTGTTCTAATTTGTTTCCCGACTCATTTCTCTGAACGAACTGTCTTTGCCTGTCCGAAGTCCTTTGCCCTGATGTAAAGTTGCCAAATCCGTAAACGCTGATTTTGTTCGGGCCGTATTGATTTGAAACCAGAACCAAAAACTCTATATCAGCACCAGGAACAGCATACTTCCGGAACAAATCTACGTTATCGTAATCCAGGACAATCTTGGCCGGCAAATTCATCATTCCCGGCTCATTACCAGGCAGGCCAAAAAACAACAGTAGCTGGGCATCTTGATTATATATCTTGGCCACCTCCGTTGATGCATCAACTATCCATATCCTGTTTTCCTTGTCAATTGCTATTCCTTTCGGCCTGACAAACTCGTCTATATTGTCGCCCATCCTGCCGATGGTTTTTATGAATTTACCCGATTGGTCAAACAGCGTTATTCGTCCCGCCGCTTTATCAGTGACATAGACATTGTTTTGTTGGTCCAGAGCCAAATCACTTATGAGCGAGAACTCCCCGGCTGGCAATTCACCAACAGAATTTATCTTCCTGTCCGTTTTGCTTTCAGTACCTATACGAGCAATCTCTCTGCCGGTAGCCCTGTCTAAAACAAATACCCGGTTACTCCCAAAGTCTGTAACATAACATCGAGAGCCGCGGACAACTACATCTATGGGATTAATATTAGATTCTTTCCCCAACATGTCACTCAGGTTATTATTCTGATCAAAAACAAATACCACACCAACCGTTGGGTCAGCTACATATTTAATGTCATTCTCATCAATGTATATATTAACAGGATTCAACAATCGCTGGTCTTTTGTCAAATAGCCAAATGTTCCTTTCTCAAGGTCAAGCATCTCGACCATTCGTTTGCCCACATCACATACATACAATTTGCCTCTGGAAATCGCCACCCCGTAAGGTTTTGATATACCGTCCATTGTTTCGGGCTCGCCGAGTACAAATTTCTCGAAAGCACTGGCTTTAACGGCTCCAAGATCATCTGGCCCGGAATAAGACTTGAGAAACTGCAAACGCGGCGTTTCAGGGGAATTTGGATAGAACACCGGTTTTAATATCTGCTGCTCGTCCCCGACAGACCGGCATCCTGAATTTATGCCCAAAATCAAAAACAAGCTAACAAGTGTTAAGCTCTTTAATAATACTGATTTATATATTTTCACGAGTATTATTTCGGCAATTTTGACAGCAGCGCATAAAATTAAAAAGATACATATCTTCTTAACCGCCCAGGAAATGCTATAAATGCGAATGTCTCATTTCTGAGAATTGCCAGAAACCGAATTTATCGAACTGAAAAAAGACTACTTTCACTGTCCTGATTGTAACCCAATGAACTCTATGGAGCCCTGGATATTAGTTTCTATAGCTTTTCGTTGCTTTGCACCATACCTGCTTATTTTATGTGACACATACGGCAAAGCTCTGGCCCATGCTGGATACCGTAATCGTAACCCCGCAACAGTTTCTCACCAACACCGGATGTATGGACATCATGACAACTGCTGCACTGAACCTTGCTATCTGGATCCAGTAAATCTTCGAAGATAGTGCCTCCGAGGGTGCTCGCTTCCGATGGGTCTTTCAAAGCACCATCCAATGTAGCCAGTGCCGAATCATATATAAACGAGATAGGGTGTGAACTTGTCAAATCATCAGCCCCAAACTCAAAATCCGGGTTCATCCACGAAAAGTCGGGATTAGCGCCATCGTGACAACCAAGGCATAGTTTTGAATCGCTGCTCGGCTGTTCATCGATAGCCCCCTGAAATGAATCGCTGGAATACATGGTAAACGTAACAGTTGTCTCAAGACCGTTCCACAAAGGTACGCCCGGTAATGCCTCGGCATGGTGAGGCGTATGGCATCCGTTGCAGCTAAACAGGTCTGAGTGCGCTAAAGCCTTTACCAACGTAGGTGTTAATATTCCAACCAAAAGAGCCAGAATACCAACTTTCGTGAAATTCATTTTCATCACCATTTTTTCAATCCCAATTCTAACTCCAATATTTCACGTGCTTCTCGTTGATAAAAACTACACAATCCACACTTTGAACTCACTTGC
>DAOUVA010000266.1 GCA_030667885.1 Phycisphaerae bacterium | reverse complement strand
TTTTGTTGGATTCAACGATGAAGCAGTGATCAGGACTTCATTCTGGGATATTCGAGTCAGCGGTCAAAACGATATGTGCGGGCGGCAAATGTACGGTATAGGCTGCAACAATGCCAACGGCAAGAGCACGTCGGAGCTGCAGAGCGAAAGCACGTTTATAAATGCCGGCTGTGATTTCGTGGCTGAGACTGCAAACGAGACAGAAAATATCTGGAGCATCTGTGAGGGACTGGATTATCCTGAATTGGCCCGGCAATTCCTTACAGGAGATTTTGATGGTGATAGTAGAGTGACATTTGCGGATTTTGCCGTCCTTGCCGAACGCTGGCTTTCGAGCGACAGCAGTTTTTTCTACTGTCGCGGGACCGACCTTACCAATGACGGCAAGGTTGACTTTGGAGACTTGAAAGAGTTTGCCGAAAACTGGCTTGCAGAGGGCATCCGGAGCTCGACGGAAGTCAACTTGATTATGATTGTGGATGATTTTGAGTCCTACAATAACCTTGACCCCGGTACCCCCGAGAGCAACAGGATATTTGACACGTGGTTAGACGGATACGACAACTGGTCAGCAAACGGCTCGGTCGTTGGCCATGCTACTGCCCCTTATGCCGAGCAAAACATCGTGCACGGCGGCAAGCAGTCGATGCCGTACTCTTACAGCACTCTTTTCAAGTTCTCGGAGGCGGAACTGCCGCTTAGCCCACCGCAGGATTGGACCGAAGAAGGTGCTGGAGTATTGTCTTTGTGGTTCTGCGGTGATGCATCTAACGCCTCTGCGCCTATGAGTATTGTCCTTAATGGCAGTTCGGCCGTCTATCATGATGATGCCAATGCAGTACGGATAGAAACCTGGACGGAATGGACTATTGACCTTCATGCGTTCACAGGGGTGGACCTTGCCAGTATCAACTCTATTGCGATTTGTTTCGGTGACGAGAACAATATACAGGGCGGCGGTTCTGGTAAGATGTATTTTGATGATATTCGTCTGTACGGACCCGATTGAAAAGCCAGGGCAATGCCGGTTCGGCAGACTTCACAGCAAGCACATCCGAGAACACTATTTAGTCAATTCTTGAAATCACGATAGCATCGAGCATTGCACCGGTCTCTCTGTAGGCAATCTCCAGGGTATGCGTTCCGGCAGGCATCGTGAAGAGCACAGTTGCATCTTGATCATCATCGTCGCTGAAGACATCGTTCCAAAACCAGCTCGCAACATCCGGAGGATCATTCCATCTCACCAGAATTGACATTTGATAAAGACATTCTTTTACGAGTTGATACTGCCTCCATCCTTCCATTTCTGCTAATAGTCTTTGAAGCTCCTCATCCACTCGGGCCAGTCACTCGGCTGGACATAGCCTCCTTTCGTCCATGTTCCTGCCGTGTTGCATCGCGTGTACCACTTCAAGGTCCATAGCTCTTTGAGTCCGACCTTTCTTGTGGACCAGTCCATAAAGAGCATGTTCACAAAGCCATCGTGACGGTTGATGCAAAAAATACGTATTTCATCGGCGGCGACCCCACCCCGCTCCTCTCCTTCGAAAGTCGGCGGATTATCGTGTTCGTACGGCTGGCTGTCGGACCGCCAGGTGCCATCGCCCATGACTGGTATGTTGTTCAAACCTTTGTGACCGGTGTTTCTCCAGTAATCCTGGAGATCACGGCCACTTCCGGTGTCGTCACTGTCATAGATCCATTCGTTGAGTGAGTAGCTGCCGCGGGGTTCTCCACCGGCCTCAATGACAGCGTAGCGAGGCGGAGCACCTTCGGCGAGGGTCTTCGTGGTCATGGGGCAGTAGAGCAGCTTATCACTCTCTCGGTAGTAATCGACGAGCCTCTGCATCCAATCGGCGGCAAGATAATCCGGGAATTGGCCGTTGTTTTCGTCTATGTACATTGCCCAGACGAGGCCCCATTGTTTCAGATTAGATTGACAAAGAACCGTCTTCGCCTGTTTCCTGACTCGCTGCAATGCCGGCATCAATATTGCCATCAACAGCGCAATAATAGCTATCACTACCAGAAGCTCTATTAGCGTAAAGCCTCCTGGAAATCTTTTGTTTCCCCGATTAGAAATTTTCGTCTCTAACGAGGTGAATTTTTTCCGGCGGCTCATAGTCAATCTCTTCCTGCTGTCAAATACGAAGTCTTTCAAAAACCACTACCTACCCTTTTATTTTACTATATTATCGGCTGCCAATCAAGCAAGATATACCCACTGCCTTTTCCGGCCAGCACGTTTATGATGCCGGGTTTTGTTTGCGAGATACGCTCCTGGGGGCGGCCCTACTGACCCTTTATGTACTCTAATCACCGAAAATCTATTTGGACCCGGCGGCATTGCGAAATTCAATGCGAGAAACGCAATCCGCGCCTTTCTTGAGGTCGCATTGTTCGAAAGCTACATTTTCCCCGTCGTCGATAACCAGTGCGGGCCGGTCGTCGTTCTTCTCGAATCCGAAGCGGCAGTTAAGAAAACGTACATCTCTTACATGGCGTAGGTACCCTGCGTACGCGGGAATGGCCCCCACTCGGCGAGGAAACCGCTCGTCGTTTTCTTCGGGGTCCAGCAGAGCCTCCAAAGCCGGGTGCCCGCCCTTCGCTATGATCCGGACATTCTTGAACTCAATGTTCTCTATGGGACTTCCGGGCTTTCCCCAGATAACACAAGGCATTTGGCGGTTCTTGAAATAGGAGAAACAGTCGGTCGCTGTTATGTTCTCGAAGGTGATGTTGCGAATGGCGCCGCGTTTGTAGGCACCTTCTGGCACACGGGCGACGTCAGAGAGTTTAATGAAGATTGGCGTGAATGTCTTTTCCATTGTAATGTCTTTGTAGTGAACACCGTCGATAACACTGCCGTCGTTCGAGGTGATGCTTATGCCGGCTTTACCGGCACGTATGATCCGGATGTTCTCGAACCGGATGTTTTTGAACGAGCCTATGGTCTCTGTACCGAATTGGAGAGTGTTGCACCCGCTTGCGAGAAAGCAGTTTCTGATGGTTATGTTTTCGCTGGGTCGAGCTTTGCCGAGGGACAGATCGCTGCCGAGTTTAATCGCATCGTCCCCGCCGGCCGGTTGGCCATCTTCGTACCGAACTGCGTCGATATGGCAGTGAACAACCTCAACGTCCCTACACTGGGACAGGTTAAGCCCGTCCCGGCTGGTTTTGATAGTTACGTTGTCGATAAGCATATCTTCGCAACCTGTAGCCAGGATGGCGTAGTGACCACCCTGGCGAATGTTCAAGTTTCGGATTTCGATGTTCCTGCAAAGCTTCAGAGCGATCCCTTTGTCTCCTGTACCCTTCTTCACTTTGCTGCTTCGGGTCAGCGCTGCGCCGTCGAGGGTACCCGGCCCATATATTTTCACGTTTTCGAGATTCTTGCCCCAGATGAGAGAGGCTTCCCAATGATAATAAGCCGGGTCCATAAGGCCCTTGTCATTCGGATTCGGCTCCCAGGGATTCATCACTCCAGGCAGGGCCTTCAGGACAGCGCCTTTGTCCAGAGCAAGCGTGACGTTGCTTTTCAAGCGGATTGAGCCGGAACCGTAGATGCCCGTCGGAACGAAGACCGTACCGCCCCCTGCCGCATTGCATGCGTCGATAGCCTTGTTGATAGCCGGCGCATCATTGACAGTTCCATCACCGACCGCGCCATAGTGACGCACATTGAAAGTACCAACCTTAGCTAAATTTGACGCGGTCAGGGCGGCAATGGCATCTTTGTGTTTTTGGCCGGTATGTTCGGCAAAAGCTTTAGCCATTCTGTCCCGGGACTTTTGTGTTTCCTCAACAAAATCCGTGAGAATGCCCAGTGTATAGTCGAACCGATGCTTGTCGATTCTGCCTTCCAGTGACTTCCAAAGTTCAGCCATCTTTCCGGCCAGTTCTACGGCTTCCTCCATGCCGCCATAGACATCCTGTATCAACGTCCGGCCAATGGAAAGGCGATAGTCATGAGGCCGGAAATGGAATGAAGATAGAAATTCCTCGGCCCGTAAGGAATCGCCATATACCTCACGCAAACCCGGCGCATACTGGTCGAGCAACCGCTTTTTTAATTCCGGCGAAGCAGGACCGATGCCTTCCCGGCTGATGGCATAGGGCGTTTTATTTTCAACCATAAACTCGTCGCCACGGTCGATCCAGATGCCACGGTATCCCCGGTACATGTAAAGCTTGCGGGCGACGTCATCTGAGATAAACAGAATATTCTTGATCGTTTCGACCACTTTCGGGTCGTTGCCAAAGGTCTGCTTAATCCATTCGGCATAAATCTCATCCAGAGAACGATCTGGGTTCCAGGCAATCCGGCCCAGGCCGTAATAGTTCACCATATTCAGCGGGGACGTTGTCCACGCCGGTGACGGGCTGATCATTGCAACACCCATGATACAGCGGACGGAAAACCTGTTCAAACTCCCCGGGCCGTTACGATAGGTATCCTGATCCAACCACCACTTCCACTTTTCCACCCATGAGCTGGGGAAACTTTTATCAATAACCAGCTCAGTTCCCATCAAGGTCTTTTTTAATGCCCCGTCAATTCCCGGGATGGGTGCGGACAGGTCCCAGTCGCCGGCGCTGCCTTTCGGCACCAGGATAACATTTTCACGAAAGTTACCATCTTCGGGAGCAAAAATATCGTAGGGAATGAGGTGGCGATAGGGTTCCGGTGTGTAGCGGCTATTGCCATAGACGAATCCGCGTACAAGAACATAGCCTCCGTAAGGTGCTACGTTATCAGCGATACGGTTTACCATTGGCGGGCGGGGATCGCCGTTCTGTTTTTCCGAACCCATCTTCATCATATAGCCGCCAAAATCGGGCACTCTTGAGTAAAGGCCGGCTGCGGTTGCCGGATCGAGTGCGATGAGGTAACTCGGACTCCAGTACAGTTTCATGCCGTAATCTCGGAGAATGCCGGCGAGCGTCTCCACCTCGTCGAGATGATCGAGAAAATTATCTCGATAGTCCCAATTAACCTCGCTGGGACAAATGGCATTCCACCCGGCGGATGACATCATGCGCACCCAGTCGCGTATCAGCTTCGTATCGCCGGTGCGCAGCTCTTCCCAACTGTAAATTGAATCGTCTCTACCGCCGCCGCGCCACTTGTCACCCAAAAAGCCTCGGAAATATGCCCAGTGGTCAACCATACGAATGGAGATTTGGGGATTCTCAAGCACATCCAGCTTTTGCGGGTCCTGGCCTAACTGCATGCGGCGAATCAGGTCGAAGGTGCCGAAGATACAGCCGGCTGGAATTCGTCCGGCAATAACCAGCGTATTGTTCTTGCCGTCTTTGATTGTTTTGAGAACGAATCCGTCTTCCTTGATGCGATTGAGTCCCAGTTCACTGGTATGTTCCCGAATCCAGTTCGATGTTTCCGATGTTCCGATGATAACCTTATTTCCGGAACCTGCGGTTGTGCTGATCGATGGATGAAATCCGAGCATACTTTCTACCGCACTGCTCAACTCGTTGACGGCAGTCTTTACGGTCGAGTTGGCGCCTTCGGCTACAATGTTTTTCAACAAATTTTCAGCGGAGGAATTGGAAACAGGATTGTACTGTAACCACGCCTGATAAAGGGTATGGTCATCTTTCTGATACTTGTACGTCTTCATTGTCCGGTCTGTGGGATTTGTATCCAGTCGGCCGGCAAACACAGACTTTGACGAGTTGTAAATTTTACGTATATCCGGCTCAGCGAGCACCTTGTTGTAAATGCGCAAATCATCCATGTAACCTGCAAAACCTTTGCCGGTTGTAATCTCGGTCAGTCCCTTGCGTTTGAGCGGTTCGGTGTCCACTTTGGACAGGTCCACAACGGATATCAGATCGCCGTCCCGCCAGCCGATGATGCGCTTGCCCTGGTCGTCATAGGCCACCGCAAAATGGTGCCACTTCGAGTCATGCACAGCAGCCCGCGGATGCCCGTAAAAAGCCCATTCCCGCATATCATACTTTGGCCAATTGTAATCCAGAATCCCACTGGAATACTTGAAATCTTCTTCGCCCGCAAATCGCACCTGAAAATCACCACGGTAAACATTCAGTTGAACAGCCCCATTGTTGTAGGAAAGGATATTCGAGTGGGTCCAGCCCACATTCAGCCAGAAGCAGATTGTGCCCCGTGATATTGCCAGCGGCGAATTTTCAGACGCCGGCATTTTCACCGGGCCGGTTTCCGGCATCAGTTCAATGCACGCCTGGCCATTGCCCAGCGGATATATGCGTGTTCCGTTTAGCACGGCGTCATTGCCGTTACCGGAAAGGTCTTTGCCGAAGCCATCGTCAAAATCCCAACGCCCCACGAGGGAAGCTGACAGATCGTCTGCCCAGCCTAATCGGCTGGCGGCAAGGAGCATAAACATCACAACCACAAAAAGAAATTGT
>DAOUVA010000242.1 GCA_030667885.1 Phycisphaerae bacterium | reverse complement strand
ACACCATCAAGGAATAATGATTGCTGGTCAACACCACCTGAACCATCTATGGTCACATCATCTCCGGCACTCTTATCATCTAAGTAAGTTCCGTCTATAGTCTGAAACCATTGCCGTGCATACTGATGACGGGTTAGTGTTAAGTCGAGTGCCGAAAGGTAAAGAGATTCTTTTTGAGACTGGTAATCCCGATTAAATTTTGTAGCAATTTCAACTGCCTGTTGAAGATTTATGACACCGGATTCCGGTATTATTTCTGCAATTTCAAGGTCATTTGTTGATTCCAGTTCAATTGTTGATTCCAGTTCATTTGGTGATGCCAGGCCAACTGGTGATGCCGGGTCATTAGCATCGCTGATTATATAATTGGTTTTCTCACCAAAGTCGTCCTCCCACTTGCCGTCAATAATCTTATAAACCTCTTTATCGGCATCGGCTTTATAATGCTCCCGACTACATCCACTACCAAATCCAAAGATGAAAACAACGCCAAGAAACCAATATAAAATATTAACAGACTGAAACTTACAGAACATAATATTTTTCTCCAATACGATTCCTGCTTTAATATTTATTAATATTTTGCCTATTATAAAGTTATAAATCAGAAAATAATATAAAAAACATCTACCAAAACCGCCCCCATTTTTAATGTTTCGTCAGAAAACTTCACATCACATATTTCTGTAAAAATACACATTTTCATCGATTTATGCAACTATTTTCAGAAAAATAAGTCAACTACAATTAAGATATATAGTCTCTAACCGTTAAGAATAGACGCTTTTGCCTGTACAAATATTGCGAAAAAAATAAAAAACTTTTAAGGCCTGTAAAAAATGTTTGGAGATAGACCTGTTTGTGAATTTAGAATATATCATCTAATACATTATTCATGTCTCAAAGCTACGATAGGATCTACTTTGGCGGCGTTCATGGCGGGATACAACCCGAATAGGATGCCGATAGTCATGCTGATTAGAAGCGGCAGTAAAATCCCTTTCAAGGTGATAACAGTAATCATGCCGGAAAAGTAAGTTATTAACAGCGGGATAAGAACACCAACACCCAAACCAATGATACCCCCCATGGTCGAAAGAACTACAGTTTCAATGAGGAACTGATAGATAATCTGTTTCCGCTTGGCACCGATAGCACGCCTTATTCCTATCTCACGGGTGCGTTCTGTTACGGAGGCCAGCATGATATTCATAATCCCGATTCCACCTACGAGTAAGCTTATACCCGCGATCGACCCCAGTACAATATTAAAAGTTCGCTTGGTAGCTTCGGCCTGCTTGAGCAAAGCCAGAGGAACGCTAACCAAATAATCCTTTTTCTTGTGAAACCGCCCCAACATCTGTTCTATACCTACCGCCGTGCCCTCAACACTGCCAGAGTCATTCACTCGGACAATGATTTGGTGCAGCTCCACTTTTTCCCGTTCATCTCCACCCGATGTACGCCTCGTAAATACATCGCCGAAGTATATACGCGCCACCTCAATGGAAATATATACATCAACCTGCTGGTCAGGAATCTGAATGTTTCCGGCCTGTCCGCTTTCGCTTTTGACGATGCCGATAACCTCAAACTGGTCGCCGCCGATGCGGATTGTCTGGCCTATAGAATGCTCGGTTGCTAAAATTTTTCGGGCCCCAAATTCAGTCAGCACAGCCACTGGGGCTTGCTTTTCCGCATCCGATGGCAAAAGCACCCGCCCGGCAATAACCTCACGAGGAACAAGATCGAACCATTCTGGTGTCGTCCCAACTACCCGCAGTTCCATCGCCCTTTCACGCAGACGTGTTTCCTTTCGAATCAGCTTCACAGGTGCCACCTGTCGGATACTCCCGAAGCTCTCTGCTATTCTGACATGATCTTCATACAAAAGCCCGTAAATACTCATATGCGAATGAGTAGTAGTGGCCTGTTCCTCTTCCGCGGACTTGACAGATGAGATGATAATATTGTTACTCCCCAGCTTACGGATTTGATCAAGGGCTTCTGCGCTGGCGCCTTCTCCTACAGATAACATGGCCACCACACTTCCAACCCCGAAAACAACACCCAGCATAGTCAGGAACGAACGCAGCTTATGAAGCAGCAGATTCTCAATGCCGAGCCAGATATTTCTTACGAACTTAGTTTGTCTCATGTGAACTCACTTCAATTCTATCAACTACTCCGTCAATCATATGCAGCCGGCTACCAGCATATGCCGCAATATTTGACTCATGTGTGACCATAATGATAGTTTTGCCCTGCCGGTTCAAATTCGCCAAAACTTCCATGATTTGCTCGCCCGTTATCGAATCCAGATTCCCAGTCGGTTCGTCGGCAAAAATCACTTGTGGATCATTAGCAAGTGCTCTGGCGATAGCTACCCGCTGCATTTGCCCACCGGAGAGTTCCGTGGGTCGATGGTCCAATCTATCACCGAGCCCAACCTCATCGGCAAGCTCGCGAGCGCGCTTAGCGCTTTGTTCGGCATCCCATCCAAGATAATAGAGCGGCAGCTCTATGTTCCGCTGAACGCTCAACTGCGGAATCAGGTTGAAGCTCTGGAAGATAAATCCGAGATGTTTGAGCCGAAGCTCGCTAAGTGAATCGTCGTCGAGCTGACTGACGTCCTGCCCTTCGATATAATATTGACCGGAAGTTAACCGATCCAGACACCCGAGAATGTTCATCATAGTACTTTTTCCAGACCCGCTGGGGCCCATAATCGCCCAAAAGCTGCCCTTTTTGAAAGAGATTGTAACACCCGCCAGGGCATTAACCTCCTGCATACCCATCTGGTAAACCTTGCGCGCTTCTTTGAGCTGAACAATTTCCTGATGGTCGTTTGGAAGAACTTGTTCAGCCATCTACCGATTCCTCTCTGTTCCTTGCGGTCTTACATCTCTTCCCTGTTTCTGGCTATCTTCCTGCTCCTTACCGGTACCGAGTAACTGCTGCTGCATCTCACGCCGCTCTTCCATATCCAAAGGTGTATCTGGTTGCTCTGTCCGTATTCCATTCTCACCATTGAGTTGTTCGTTTATCCGCTGCTTCAGAGCATCCATCTCGCCACTGGACTCAGCCCTCCCGCTATTAATGACCCCAGATGCATCTTCGATAGATGCGGATTTTAATGGAGGCGTCAAAAGCACAACTTCACCCTCCTGGATTCCATCTATAATTCGAATCATCCGGTTATTATCAAGGCCGATTGTTACCTCACGTTCCTCGATAGTTCCATCTTTTACAACATATACGGCCGGCTGCCCTGCAATGCGGATAACCGCCTGAACAGGAATATAAACAGCCTCCTCATACTGCTGTACGATGATCTCTACTTTGCAGCTCATTCCTGTGCGTAGATCGGGCGTATCACCTTCCAGGTAAACCTCTGAGTTATAGACCTTCAGGTCAGGATTCATCCACATACTCTGTGGATCAGGCAAGGGGGCGATGCGGCCGACACTGCCGAAAAAAGTCTTACCCGGCAGTGCATCAACCGTTACTATTGCAGGAAGCCCCAATCGAACCTTCTCAAGACTTGCTTCATGAATATCCACCTCAGCCATGGTTGAGGTGGCAGTGGGAAGATATATCAGCTCCTGCCGCTCGAAAACTTCGACGCCTTCATCCAACGGTTCTCGATTGTCACGGAAGCCTCCTCTTCGGGCACTGGATGCATAGATTACGATCCCATCGGCTGGAGACAATATTTTAGCCTTACCGAGCTGGTCATTGATCTTTTCCAATTTGGTTATCTGACGTATATATTCAAGGTCTTTAGCCTTAAGACCCGCCTTCGCCTGTATAACATTGGCTTTGGCTTTGCGCTGCGTCCGCTCCAGAGCCATCTTCGCCTGGTGGAAATCGCTCTCAAACTGATCGATATTTCGCTGGCGGGTGAACTCCCCCAGCAAGCGGAGTTCTTCCTTGGCCAGTTCCAGGTTGTTATTACTGCGGGTCACTGCCAGTTTGTCAGCTTGTAAGTCCGTGTTGGAGAGATATTTCTCCTCGAATAACTTCTGAGACCACTCGAGGGTCTCTTGTGCACGCGTAAGCTCCTCTTCTCTCAATGTTATTTCGTTGTTTGCAGTCTTAAAATCCTTAGGATACTGACCTTCCTTGTATTGCTGTAAATCCTGCTCGGCGAATGTTAATGTCAGCTTTGCGATATCAATATCGCTTTGTGCCTGGTTCTCCGCAACCGCCAAAGCCTCGTTCGCATCTATAAAAGCCGCTTCAGCATTCTGCATACTGATTTCCTGGTCTATCATGGCATCTGCAAGAGTACTTGCATCCAGCTCAACCAGCAGGTCTCCCTTCTTGACTTGTGTACCTTCAGAAAGGAGGCTAATGATAGACGTTCTTCCTTCAAGCTCATTTTTGATGATGATGCGTTCCCTCGGCTTTATAGTGCCGGACTCCAGCACACTGATAGTAAGAGGTCCTCGTTTTGCAATAAAAGTCACAAGATCGCTGCCAGCCTGCTCACTGCCCCTGACTACTTTGAGCCATAACACAATTATGCAGATTAGGGAAACAATTACAATAGCTCCAACAACTTTTGGAGACTTGAGACTACTACGACCGTTTTTTATATTATTGCTCGACATTATTAATTACCTCCGGCGAAAATTCTCGCCATAATCCATTTGTATCTATTTGGAGCAGCCCCATATCTCGCTGCAAGGCCAATTCTGCTATTCGATAGTTTATGGTTGCTGAAGTTAATGAGTTCTGTGCTGAAAGCAAATCATCCTGGGCATCGAGTAATGCAAGTATCTCGATCCTTCCGGCCTCGAGGAAGATAGTACTACTTCGAACACGGCTCTCTGCAACAACGACTGAGAGGGCCTGGATTTTAAGGCTTTCACGAGACTCCAACAGCGTCCTGAGTTCAGTACGAATCGCAAGCTTGGTCTGATCTTCGAGTATTTGGACATTCCTCGTAGCCTGTTCCAGATTGATGAGACTTTTGCGATAGGCATTGCGCTCTGCCGTCCTTTCTATCGGAAGATCCAACGAGAGCAATGCTGTATAACGGGCATCATCAAAACCCTGACTGCCATCGTCATCGTCCGCATAAGTGGCGGTTCCTCCCAACGTTAAATCCGCCCTGAGGGCATCAGCCCGAACAATAACCTGTCTTTGTGCATCGTAAACCGACCCGATGGCTGCACGTAAATCCAGCCTGTTATCCAATGCTAATTGCATCGCCAGAGACTCATCAATCTCCAGTGGGCCTACTTCCTCATCGCTCGGTAGGACTAATTCAATGGGCGCATCCGCTGGGGGCGTCTCTTGCGGCGCCTCGGATTCAGTTCCCTCAACAACAGCTTTAACCATTCCTGATGTTCGGGCCCGTAGTTGCTCCAAATCGTTCGGATCGAGTTCTAAACGTGCATCTGGGGGAAGGCCAATCGCACTTTTGAACGCATCGAGACGGTTCCTGTATTGGGCTTTTGCGGATATCCAACCATTACGTGCCTCCAACTCACGCTGTGTTGCCCGATCCACATCGATTTGAGTAATCCGACCTGCATCAGCTTGTCTCCGCGACCAACGGGCTGATGCAATTGCGCTGCGATAATTATCCTCCGAATTGTCTACCGAGTCCATTTGACGCAGTACAACAAAGTAATCCTGGGCTACATTGACAGCAAAAGTCCGCTTGAAACGTTCAAACTGCCAGGTGGCATAGACCACATTCCGCTCGGCTTGCGTGAGAGGCTCCATCACTATATGTTTTCCGGCACCTCTCAGCAATGGAATGGATACCGTTGTGTCGGCTGTTAAACCGAGTGAAGATGCGCCGCCCTGAGTCAACAAATTCGCCAAATCAATCGCCAGAGCAGCACCCAGTTCGATTCCATTCTCCAAAGTCCGGGTTACACCTGCTATCCCACTGTTCTCAACAGTCGTAACTGTGCTGCTTCCTGAGGTGTCCGAGGTCATTAAGCTGTCCGTCTGAGCCCTGAAGATATTTCGAAAGTCGTTCCGCTCCAGATCCAGATCCAGCGCTGCGCTAAAAACGTCTTCCTTACGTGTTTGATATTCATCGCTATTGCGCGCCCCTATCTGCAAAGCATCAACCAAAGTAATCTTCAAAGGATTGTTGGGATCTATCGGGATGTTGGCATCAGGTGAGGAACCGGCCTGAGGATATTCATCCTTGGGCCAGTACTCGATGCGTTCAAGCTGGTCAGTACCCAATGAAGCTTCACTTGAATAAAGCAATTGCTGTTCAGTCAGAAGCCGGCGTCGAAGTATATCACTTGGGCGCTCAATACTGAAAGGTTCTGTCTTTCCGAGAGCTTCTTTCTGCTTTTCCGTAATAATATCAGAAGCAACTTTATCGGCTTCCTGACGATGCTCCGATGGTGTTCGGCATCCAACCTGAACAAAAACCAAACAGGTTATCAGCAAAGTAACCAGATAACATTTACCCCTGCATATTCTTTGCTCATTCGAGTTCTTTATAAACATCTGTCGCATAAATATCCCTGCATAAAAAAGTGTTCTGTGTATTTTTAAGAACACCACAACTTCCTGTACATTTGTCATCAAACAAGTGCAGGTTCATAATATTAACTTTCTGAAAATAATAGTTAGACACTATTCGTAAAAGTGTAGACGTTTTTGTCTGCCAAAATATTGCAATAATCTCCAAAATAAAATAAAAGCTAATTTTATTGCCGAATAAGACATTAAATTGTAGAATCAAAGAATAATTGACTTTGGCGGCGTAGCCAAGTGGCCTAAGGCGACGGTTTGCAAAACCGTTATTCGCCGGTTCGAATCCGGCCGCCGCCTGTT
>DAOUVA010000097.1 GCA_030667885.1 Phycisphaerae bacterium | reverse complement strand
CGCTGTTGATGCGCAAGCCTGACGACAGCCTTTCAACTGATCGAGACAGGGCATTGTAGCTCTGGCCCAGGTGCCTTGCTGCGTTTACTGCCATAAGATTGTTCTTAATTGCTAACATTTTTTTGACTCCTTAAAAAGTATTAAATAAGTATCTTTTGGCCCTTTCAAAAGCCCCCCAGAAGATTTGTTTGAATGCGCAACAAGCACATTGAAAAAACCCGCATTCAATGCCCATTATCGACCAATACAGAACAGACCTGAGCATTTTTGTTAATGTAAGTATTTGTAAAATTATTAGACCGGTAATCCGGATGAAATTGGGTCTGGTATTACACATAGCTACTGAAAACAGTGAAAATAGAGAAAAAAGTGGAAAAATATTGTTAAGTTATCGGACAACTCTGTAGGAAATATGCAGATTAATGATTTGATTACTTGGGGGATAATCTTATTAATAAAAGGTTTTGAAAAGAAGGTAATTCTTGCTCAAAGTTTCGCAATGTGATATATATTTTCAGTATATGGAGAAACCGGAAGGACTCAATCATAACAAAACACTGCTTGTATTTAATTGTCACGAGGCGTGGGTATACCAGCTTGGTGTATTGGGGTATAATCTTGATATAATAGTAGGTCTTGAAGGAAGAAGCAACCCGACATGGGATGAGCGGATGCGGCCAGTGCCTCCCAATTCCCGGCTGATCACTTTGTCCGATGCATTGAATTCGTCGACAAGTTATTATTGTATAATAACGCACAACATGACCGATTTGCTCGATGTTAAACTTCGGCCCGAGCCAAGGATTAATGTTATTCACCTGACGATTGAGACCAGAGCTCTGGAGGAGAAATCGAATATTGAGCCGGTGAAGATGAAAGATATCCTGCATGAATACCTGGAATTAATCAGTGGCCATGCGGTGGCTGTCACTATGAATAAAGGCAAGTCCTGGGGTTTTACCGAGGATATTGTACTCAATAGTAGTAATCCTGATGATTATTTGCCATATTCTGGACAGTTAGCCTGTGGCCTTCAGATTTCTAATTTCATTGAAAGACGTAAAGAGTATTTAATGTGGGACTTCCAGGAGATTGCATTCGGTACAGTTCCTGTACGTATAGTGGGTCACAATCCGGGTATGCCGGGTGTCGATGCTGCTCAGAATTGGGATAATTTGAAAGAGATGTTGCAGTCACATCGGTTTTATATCCATGCCGCCGACCCGAGATATGAAGATGGATTTAATATGGCAACTTTAGAGGCAATGGCTGCGGGGATGCCCGTTTTAGGTAACCGGCATCCCACCTCACCTATCGAACACGGCAAAAGCGGTTTTCTAAGCGATGATCCTTATGAGTTGCACAAGTATGCCAGGATATTGCTGGACGACAGAGATTTAGCGGTGAAGATGGGTCGTCAGGCTCAAAAAATTGTTATCGATCGATTCTCAACAACCAGGTTCAAAGAAGCTTTTCTGAAATCTATCGAAATCGCACGTCACAAGTGGGCCAGCAAAAGGGTCGAAGTGTAAACAATCGGATCAGATTACTATTCCACATGATTTCATCTGTGCGATTTACAGACATCGATTCAACTTTCTGATCTCCAGATCGAGCTGATTTTTATTCTTGTAATATGGGATTACAGTTGGAATTTATTTTTGTTTATAATTAAGCTTATGGTTTCCAATTTTATGCTTTGCCGGCATTGTTCGCAATTCTTCAGCAACGTCTTGAAATACAGACTCCCATTGCCCCCATTTTTTCTGCCGGAAAAGTTTCATAGTTGGGTACCATGGACTATCCTGGCGGTTCAGCATCCATCTCCAATCAGGCGCAAAATGCAGAAGTGCCCATGTCGGTTTGCCCATAGCTCCGGCCAAGTGCAGCACGGAAGTATCTACTGAAATTACCAAATCCAGATTTTCAATCGCAGCGGCTGTGTCTGTGAAGTCCTCGAACTCAGTTCCAAGATTTGTTATTGTCATTTCCTCAGCTAAATCTTCGACCTGTTCAGCCGCTTCGCCTTTCTGTAATCCGTATAAACGAACTCCCTCAATCTTAGTCAGCAGTTCAAAATATTTCAGTGTACAGGAACGGTTTTGGTCGTTGCTATGAGAAGGAGAACCAGCCCAAACAATACCCACTTTATAATCCGGACCTGCAAGCTTATTCCTCCAAAGCTCAGTCTTTTTCGGACAGCAGTTAATATATGGAACCTCAGCGGGAATCGTCTCCAGGGATGTTTCGAATATTTTGGGAAGGTCCATAAGGGAGATATGATGATCAAACTTCACGACGGGCTTGTTATCTAACGATGCTTCGACTAACTCGTCAATCCCCGGAAAGCCCTGTAAGAGTTTATACAATGGTTTCCTTGCCTCGAGTATCACCGTTCCACCTCTGGCTTTGACCATGGGTAAATATCGCACAAAATGCAAAGTGTCGCCCAATCCCTGTTCATAATGAACAAGAAGCCTCTTGCCATTAAAGCACGAACCGTCCCACCGAGGTATCTCATAGCAGTGAGGATATGTATTAATATCCAACTTGGGATTTCGTCGCCATTCGTATTCTTTCCAGCCCTCAATAAGCATTCCGGTTCGCAGGAGCACAAGCGACAGATTACTGTGTGCCTCGGCAAAGTCCGGATTGAGTTGAAGTGCCCGTTTGTAACTTTCAATAGCTTCAAGATTTTCAATGATCTCAGCATATCCGCCCTGGGCATTTAGAACGATCCCCAAGTGGTTGTATGCTTCGGCGTAATCAGGTTTGAGACGCACTGCTTGTCTGTAATATTCAATCGCTTCAGTGCATCGAGTCTCGTCGCGAAGACTATTGGCTAAATTGTAGTATGCTTCGGCAAAGTCCGGATCAAGTCGTATCGCCTGCTCGAATCGTGAGATAGCTTCGGCAAATTGCTTCTGTTCTTTCAGAGCGATCCCCATATTGTTGTATACTTCAGCATAATTCGAGTCGATCCGCAGTGCCTGTTTGTAATTGTCGATTGCCTCGGCCGGGTGCCCCTGGACGTTTAGAACGACACCTAAATGATTGTATGCTTCAGCGAAGTCGGGTTTGAATTGGACTGCTTTCTTGTAATATTTAATCGCTTCGGCGTACTTCTGTTGTTTTTCCAGAGAGAAGCCCATTGTGTTGTATGCCTCAGCGTAATCGGATTTGATTGAAACCGCCTGTCTGCACTTATCGAACGCAGCGGCATACTGATTTTGCGATTGCAGTGCGATGGCCATATTATGATATGCCTCGGCATAATCAGGTTTGACAGAGATTGCCTGTTGATAAGCGGCAACTGCTTCTTCATATTTTTCAAGGACCTCGAAAAAAAGCCCAAGGGTATTGTGGAATTGCGATATTTGAGGATTATTTACAATGGCTTTGCTGATTAACTTAACAGCGGCTTTGTGCTTTCCCCTCTGATGAGCTATTATGCCCAATGAATATGATGCGACAGGATTATCAGGATTGCTTTGTAGTATCAACCGATACAACTGTTCCGCCTGCCGAAGGTGCCCATCCTGGTGGTGTTGTACTGCATTTTCAATCGTTTCAGCGACGGTTGGCATCTGTGCATAGCCTTACTCTTTTTTTAAATATCAGTAAAAATCGATAGGATTATATTTATCTCAATCGATTTCGGTTATCTTGTTAAGTATCATCTGGACAGGTGCTAATTTACGGTTTCCAATAGTTTTTGGCGGTTTCGGGATTTATCTATATCAACATATTTATAGATCCATCTGTAGTAAGCGCCTCCTGTAATTCCGAGGTGTTTTGGTAACTATTATTGTTTCTTAACCATTCGTTAATCTCGCCTGCCTCGAGGTTGTTCCTACCCATATATGGGTCTGTTGGATATTGTTGCTGGGCCCAACCATTTTGCAGCCCTCCCGAGGCTGAGTCCCGAAGAGCCCCTTGACCCGGTTGTTCTTCCTGGGAGAGCACTACATCAAGCCGTTTTATCTGAATGCCCGAATCCTGGAGACCTCGGATTATCTGCGGTATCGCTTGCTCTATCTCTATTCTGGTTTGTGTTTTGCTGACTTCCAACAGTCCTGTTATCTGGTTGTCCTGCTCCTGGAATTTTATTAAAATCTTCCCAAGTTCCGGTGGATTAAGTTGAATGGTAATCTGCTGATTCTGTCCTCCTTGTGAAAAAGAGCTTTGCACAGATTCTTGAATCTGTTTACCAACACCTGCAGATATACTGCTGGGCGAAGTTTGGCTCGGCAGTTCAACGGCTTTAGTACCTTCTGCAGAGTTGGGAGTTAGTTCTGTTGCGGGATTATCTGGATTATTGTGAGTGATTATTTGTTCGAGTTTTGAATTAGAGTTATTATTGGAGGCCATACTGTCGTTGTTTTTTGTTTGGCCGGTGGATACCTTAATACCAGAGATATTTAACTCTTGAACAGCAGAGTTATCTGGGAGCTTGTTCCCGGCTTGTGAAGATTCTTTGCTGTTTCCATCTGATGATTCTGAGAGTACAGTTGTTTTACTATCAGTTGTTGTGTTAAGGTTCGCAGTAGAATTTTCAGGAGCAATCCCGGCAGGCTGAGATTTCGGCTCAATGGATTTGTTCTGAACCTGTGAAAAGCTTGTTTTCAATTCCGGTGTTTTTTCATCGGCGTGGATGGCAGGCTTATCTGTCAAGGTTGTATCTTCATTTGTCTTTTTGCCGCCATCTTCAACAAGAGTATCGAGATCGGATTTTTTGCCGCTCAAGTCAGAACTTTTTGTGCTGTTGGTGACAACTGAAGCATCCACAGGAGGCGTTTTTTCGTTAATTTGGGTTGTTTTGTGATTGGCACCAGCAAGAACATCGGGCACCAGTTCTTTGGCTTTTGTGGTTAGGACAGTATCATTTGATGCTGATATCTTATCAGTATTTTCACCTTCTCCAGGCAGTGTATCGGCAGTAGGAGTACTCTCAGATATATTAGTTGAAACAGTTTGGAGAGTAGGTTGGTCCTTGGAAGTGTTTGGCAAAGAGCTTTTGAGTCCAGATTGTCCTTTTGATGTCTCCGGCAAAACGGCTTTGAGTCCAGTTTGATCCTTTTCAGTGTTTACGAGTACTTTGATTTCGGATGATTTGGTTGCTTGTCCAGTAGTAGGAGAGTTTTTACCATCTTTGAGATTAGCTATCAGCTGGGTAAGTTGTGATCCGGTTTTCGGCTCCGTTTTTGTGGCGTTCTCTTTGACGAGAATCTCAAAAGTAAGAGGTATTTCCGTAGTCGAAAAGGATTGGGCAGCATTTTCCTTGGAAGGTATGGCAGAATCCAAGTCATTTTTGTCGGGCTTTTTGTTATTCTGGTTTTGCTGGGGAGATTCAGCCTTTACTGTTTTACGTAATGTTTGGATAAAGTCTTCCCTGGGTTTGTTTATAGGTTCATTTTGGACGACGGCGGGTATATTATCGGCCGTTGTTGATTCGGGGGTGTTAGAAGACGGTTGGATATTATCTGTCGACGAGGAAAAAGTCGTGCTATTTGTAAAAGTATTAGGTTTAGCTGCAGGTGGCGGTGCGACTGCTGCTGCAGCAAACATTGTATTATCGATTGTCGTCAAGTTCATATTCATACACAAAAACCTATTAAGACAACATAATATTAGCAACTTTCGTGCCAGTATTTACAGGCGATCTACATAGAGCTCTAAGGCTATGTTGGGAATGCACTTATGGATAGCAGGCAAGTAGTAAATATTAGGTAATACCTTGTCATTATCGGCGTTCACGGAGAAATATTCTGGGTGTAGGAGAGAATTTCCGGCTTATTTAAAGGATTTGTTAAGAGGTTCGAAAGCATTATGAGTATGTAAAAAAAGCAGGCCATTGTATAAAATCCTGACGTTACTACTGCCATCCAAATAAGTGGTTATGTGGAATTTTAGCGGTTTTTTACGCAGAATAAGGGTAAATATGGTGAAAATGCCCAGCTTTCATCGTTTGGCACGATTCTTGCACACATTTCTTTATAGACAAGGTTTGTAAATAAATGTTGGGAAACTTCAGATGTCGAAAACTGACAGCATAATGGCTCTTATCGAGGCCGGCATAAAGGCTGAAGGCCTGCGCCAGAAAGCTATCGCTCATAATGTTGCCAATCTTGCAACTCCGGGATACCGCAGGCTTGATGTAAAGTTTGAAGAAGTACTTGCCAAATCCCTGGAATCATCCGGTTCCGTTGACCTTAGTGAGATAGAGCCGCAGGCTTATCAACCCAAAGAGACGCCAGTAAAGTCAAACGGCAACGATGTTACTTTGGAAAATGAAGTGGGTGCAATGATTAAAAATAGCCTTCGTTACAAAACATATATTCAGTTGCTGAAGAAGAGATACCAACAGATTGAATTGGCAATAAACGTAGGGCGGTAGGAGAGTAATTCATTATTGGTTGACGAGTTTGATGGGTAGTCGCATAAAGCTTGGGAATAATTGTAAAAGGAAAAGAGAAAATGAATGTTGACAATTTTTTTGGTCCTCTCGATATAGCGATTTCGGGTATGAAGGCACAGGGCAAACAGATGGAAGTGATTTCGTCGAATGTTGCCAATGCCCGCACAAGCGATGCCGGTAAGGGTGAACCTTATCGCAGACTTGAAGCTACGTTCAAATCAGATGACGATTTAGGTGGTGTTGAACTGGATAAAATACTTCCGGATATGAGTGATTTTCTCAGGGTGTATGATCCCGGTAATCCTCAAGCGGATGGCGATGGATACGTAGCTATGCCCAATATAAATTTGCCCGCTGAGATGATAAATCTGAATATTGCAACGCGAGTGTATCAAGTAAATGTAGCAGTTTTGAAGCGTTACCAGCGAATGGTGGAAAATACACTCGAATTACTACGATAAAAATAGGGAATAATCAATGGTTAACATGAATGCAAATGTAAGTGGGATCTCAAATTCAATGAAAGGAATTTTGGAGCCCCGCCCGGTTCAGCCCAAAATTAATCCTGGTTTATCAGGTATGCCGAAAGTGGGAGGTTCCGATGGTAAGACGGTGGATTTTGCCAATGCTATGAAGGGTTATATATCCAATGTTGATAACCTTCAACAGACTTCAAATATGTCCATAAAAGATTTGTTGTCGGGTAAAAATGAGGATATCACGTCGGTAGTATCAGCGGTGGCTAAGGCTGATATGAGTTTCAAGCTTCTTGTTGGTGTTAGAAATAAGCTGATTGAAGCGTACAAGCAAACTATGAATATGCCGTTGTAATTGATTATATTTTATGTTTTTTTTCAATCATCGGTAGTCAATTGATAAAGAGGCTTAATGAACTTTTTCCAAAAGATAAGTGTAGTTTGGCAAAAGATAGGTCTCGTTCAACGGGCCTTGCTTATTGGGCTCCTTCTCACATTTATTGCTGCCGGTGCTCTGCTTACTTATTGGGCTCGCCGGCCTGATATGAGAATGCTGTACCAGGAAATTGCGCCTGAAGAGGCATCTAAGATTACCGAGAAAATTAGCGAAAAGGGCATTGCTTATGAATTGAGAAGCGGCGGGACGAGTATTTACGTGCCGAGGGAACAGGTATATCAGCTTCGTTTGGATATGGCAAAAGAGGGCCTTCCCATAGGCGAGCAGGGGGGGTACAAGATATTTGATAATGAGAAAATCGGAGTAAGTCCATTCGTCCAAAGCGTAAACCTCAAGCGTGCGTTACAGGAAGAACTTGCCAAGAGCATCCAGATGATAGATGGCGTCGTTCACGCCCGTATCCATATAGTAACCGCTGAACAGACGCTTTTTACATCTAATGCCGGCAAAACCACGACTTCTGTGGTTCTTCGGCTAAGGCCGGGTTATAAATTAAGCAGTTTGAATATCGCAGCAATTACGCATTTGGTATCCGGCAGTGTTGAAGGACTGACATCGGAAAATGTTACCGTGATAGACAGCCAGGGGAATCTTCTTTCAAGTGAATCAGATTCGACTATTGCCAGTGGGGCAGGTACTATTCAGGACTATAGGGAAAGGGTAGAGCAGAACTTAGCGAGTAAGGTTGAGGATATGCTTACCGCTGTTTTAGGTCCGGGACGGGCAACAGTAAGGGTCAGTGCCATTATTGATATGAACAGCGTAAGTACCGTTACGGAAAAGTTTGATCCAAAAGGAGTTGTTATTAAGGAAGAGATTACAAGCGGTTCTGAAACCGGGGCTTCCATGCCATCAGCGGCAGGTGAGCCGGCTATTCCTGGCAGCGTGATGAAAGATGAAGTAATTAATACGGAATATGAGGTCGGCAAGACGGTAAAGCGGGAAGATGTTTATCCGGGCCAAATAAAATCTCTTAAAGTAGCGGCATTTGTTGACTTGTCTGTAGCAGACCCAAATAATGCAGGCTCCGGAAATAGCGCTGCAAAGATAATGCAGGAAACGGATGTAGTGGCGATTATCCAAAATGCTCTTGGGCTTGAAGATGAAACTGCTATCAAAGTGGTTGATGTTAAGTTCAATCGTCCGTTTGAATCACTTGTTGAAGAAGAGCCGTCCAGTTGGCCTCGTTATATAGCAATTGCGGGTCAGGCTTCCATGGGCGTTATGGCAATTTGCATGCTGCTTTTTTTTCGTATGTTCCGTGGAGGAAAGAGTAAGGCGGCAAAGGTACCCAAAGCAGGGGGATTGCCCGAAGCCGAAGGGGCCGCTGGACTTCTATCGGAAGGAAAAGGAGTTCCAGAGCCGTTAGTTGTACGCAGACAGATAGCCAGTGCTTTGGAACAAGATCCTGAGCGAGTGAAGCAATTGTTTGCCAGTTGGCTCGAAGAAAAGGGAGGCTAAAGTTAGCAATGCGTGGATTGTTATGTTTATAGCGAAACAATAAGCAAAGGGATATACAAGGCACTAATATCAAATGCCGAATAACGAATATCAAATTTCGAGTAGAAAATCTCTTCGGAGAAGAAAAAAGGCGAATATCCGTCCGTTACAGACTTCTAATGAGCGGCCAGGAGACACGAAAAAGGCGTTGACTGGAAAACAAAAAGCTGCAATGTTGTTGATGAGTCTTGATTCAACGGCTGCTGCTGAGCTGCTCAAGGGCGTTGACGCCAAGGCGGTCCAGGAATTGGCAGTTGAAATAGCGAATTTGGATTCCACTGATTTCACCAATAAAAGGCAGGATTTGGGAGTTGCTCGGCAAAACTGTAAATCGTTGCAGCCCAGTGATGACTTTCGCATTAATGGTTTCCTGAAAGAAGTATTGAAGAGCAGCGTTGGTGATGAGAAGACAGAGCAGCTCCAGACTGGAATACAGGAGCTGCTGAATGAAAACGACCCTTTCAAATCTATTTGTTCGGCTGAGCCTAAAACGTTAGCGGCAATTCTGGAGAAAGAGCATCCTCAAACTGCTGCGGTAGTTTTATCAGAAATGCCTGCAGAGAAAAAAACAGAAGTGCTCCGCTTTTTGGACTGGGGTATCCGAGTTAGTATTGTTAACAGAATGAGCGAATGCGGGGCTATGAGCACCCAGGCAAAGAGTCGGATTACAGAAGTAGTTTGCAAACGTCTTGAGGCTGTTACTGCCGGTAAGACAAATGGACCTTTGTCAGCACAATCTAAGCCTTCTATAAGAAAAATGGCCGTTATTTTGCGAAACATGGGTAAAGAGATTAGAAATGGTCTGCTTGGTGCTATACGGGGCAAAGACAAACATGTCGGTGGAATGGTAGCAGACTTGATGATATTTTGGGAAGATATCTCGCAAATTTCCGACCGGTCATTACAGAAGGCTTTGAGAAGCATTGATATAAAGAAATTGGCCTTGGCATTGGTCAGAGCCGACAATCAGCTCATTCAGAAAATTCAATCAAATATTTCCGAGACGATGGCGGCTGTGTTGAATGAACAAATGTTACTTATGTCAGCTTACGAGTTGGATGATATTGAACAGGCCAGAGAGGAAATTGTGGATATCTTGCGCGAAATGAATGAGAAAAGTGAACTTATGTTTATCGAAGAGTGATTTGATATCTGATGGCAGTTACAACCTATATCGAAAACAGAAAAGACAAAACCTAACTCTTAGTGATAATCATCAGGAAGAAATTAAGAAAGACAACTCAAAGAGGGATTTAAATAAACTATGATGACGGGCAAACAAAAAGCTGCGATGTTATTAATGAGCCTGGATGCTGCAACATCTACTGAACTGCTTAAGGGAGTTCACGCCGAAGATATTCAGGAGATTGTGATGGAATTGGCACGAATCGATGCGTCGCCTCAGGATGATGTCAAGGAGCAAACGAATATTGTCAATGAGTTCTGTGCTTCACTTCAACAACAGCATGTTCGTAAATTTAGTATGAAAACTTTTCTTAACGAGACGCTTGAAACTATTGTTGATGAAGACAGGGCAAAGCAAATACAAGACCAGATTAAAAAGGCTTCGGGAGGCCAAGACTTGTTTGTGGATATTCGTATAGCCAGCACGGATGAATTAGTTCTTGCGCTG
>DAOUVA010000222.1 GCA_030667885.1 Phycisphaerae bacterium | reverse complement strand
TTGTGATGTTGGTACTGAGCCCTCGCAACTGACACTTATCAGTCCCTCACCGGTGTTGTCGCCGAATCCGCCGACTTCGATGAGGTACTGCTGTCCGGCGGTTGCATCAAAGGTTACCTCGGACTGCCAGCCGCAGCCGTCGTCGTTGCATTCTATCAATCTGCTGAGTGACGGATTGCAGCCGCCTCCGTTATAGACGGCCATCTTGGTATCGTAGCCGCTGCCGCACAGGCTTATAATAGCTTCACCAGTGCATGTAGCGGTATAGATATACCAGATGTTCGGGCTGGTCAGACAGTGACCGGGGCCGTCGAATGTTGCATTGCTGGTGTTGAACGTCATGCCTGTAACGTTACTGATTGGCTTTGCGTTCTGACAGTCATCATTATTAAAGTTTGCTGGCGGCTCTGCATCGCAAACAATACTTATTACTCCCGGGCCGGTGCTGACACCGAATCCACCGACTTCGAAGAGGTACTCGTTACCGGCTGTTGCGGGGAAAGTGATTTCGGATTGCCGGCCGCAGGTGTCATCATTGCACCCGACCATATTATGTTGCTGAGGATAGCACTCAGAACCTCTGTAGATTGTCAGTGCCGTATCGTAATTGCTTCCGCAGAGGCTGACAGTAACATTACAGGTGCGTGAAGCAGTATAGCGGTACCAGATATTCGGGCTGCTCGTGCAGTGTCCGGGACCGTCGAAAGTTGCGTATGAAGTGTTGAATGCCTGGTTAACAACCTCTCCTATACGCATCGCGTTTTGACATTGATTATTTAAGGGCGGGTTCGTTGGCTGGGCTTCAACAAAATTGCTGAAATAAAATATAACCACCAGAATACATGCCAGAATCCATCTTATTTTGCAACCATTCATAATTTAGTCCTCCAAAAGACTCACTTTTCTTATAGAAATCTGAACATACGTTTTTTATAGCTTCAGTTTTCTACGTTGTTACCATGATATCATCGAAGTAACTACCAGTATTTCCCCAGCTGTATAATGCTATTGTCCCTGACAAAAAGGTGCTGTCATTTGCTGAGAACACCGGGCTGCCGTCTATAGAGACATTTAATGAGCTTCCCTGGGCGGAAATCTTAACCTGATAACTCTTGCCTGTAACGTATGGAACGGAATCTTGTGCCAGGATGGTAAACTGGCCGTTCTCGCATTTTACCAGGTTACGAGTACTACGCTCTTTGTCCCAGGTAAACCTGTAGTAGTTATTCTCGTCCTGATAGCGGAACATAACACCAATAATGTCATTGTCATTGGATTTAATCGTAACCGCCGCTGTATAGTCCGTCCAGCCGGAGCCGGCCTGCCAGTGTGCGTATGTTCCTAATCTGGCCACCCCATCAACAGTTAGCGTGTGGACATTTGAGCTTTGGACCATAACACCGCTTGCGGCCAACCAGGCCATCGGACCGGCAAGATTACCCTGATCTACAAGTGACCAGCCGTTGTAATTGCCATCGTTAAAATCTTCTGACAGAAGAATCTGGGGGCCGGTTCCTGCGTCTGTTACTGTAATATCAACTGTCTTTGAGGTTATGGCCGCGCCGTCTGAGACCTTAACAGTCAGAGTAAAGGTCTGTGTACCACTCACATCCGGCGGGGTGTAAATCGGATTGACAATATTTGCATTGTTCAGACTACCAGCGCCCGTAGGTACAGACCAAGTATATGTCAAGGGATTAGGACTGCTATCCGGATCGTATGCAACTACCTGCAATTGAGAATTCTCTGTATCTGAGATTGCAGATGGACTGGCTGTAACCGATGAAATAACCGGCGCCTGATTAGTGAAATTGACAATAATGTTGTCGAATTCACGCCCATCTGTGCTCGCGGAATAATTGTCATACTGCTGGAATTTGATTCGAACGTTCGAAACATCCGTACTGCCGGAAGCTATTTTGGCTTGTTGCAGCAGTGTATCTAAGTTGAACGTCTGGTTCGTGAAATTCACTGACAGGTCAGTTACTTTCACCCAATTCAGGCCATCGACGCTTAAAGCTATCCCATCACCTTTATAATGGCCAACGAAGCTACTTTGAAGGGCATCATTCTCATCGCTCAAGCTCCAATGGTCCAGCGTCAGTGTTACATCGGTCTTGCCTGTCAGGTCCACATGTAAAATCGCCTCATTTGAAGAGTAGGTGCTGTTGCCTGCCGTATCATCCATTTGCAACCTACCGCTAACGACCTCAATCCGCCCCTCGTTGTCCGAGTAGTAGTCCCAACCGGCGGCGGCATCGGGCATGCCCAGGCTGAAGTCCTGTATATAAGGAACGGCATTCAATAGGAGCCTTGGCTCAAGTTGCTCAAGGTGGAACATAGGCTTAATTTTTCGTTTCATCTGCCTTCCTCAATCAAAAAATGCACGAACACTATAATAAGCAAAAATAAAACGCCGAAAGAACTACTCAAACACCCCTCATTCCTACGCTGGTTAATGATGCTGTGTGTGTTACTTCTTTTATAATAGAAACTTATAATACTATAAAATGTATAATCTGTCAATAAAATTCCATTTTTTATCCCTTTTAATGGACTCTAAAAACTCCAATTTTGCCCCTTTTAATGGACTCGGAAAATTCAGGAAATATCACCCAGACTACCACGAATCTTGTCTTTTATTCCTTTGGCGGATTCAACTCCCAAGTGCAACTGAGTCAAATCCTGTTTTGTTATCCAGTTAATCTTTTCCATTCTTGGAATGCTTCTCGACCAGGCCTTTGATCTCAGTTCGGGTATCTTCCGGCAGTTCTGGTCAGACCTTGATAAGTTGTGCCAAATCGGGGTATTTCTGCAAGGTATTGTCCAAGCTGGTGACCAAGGCAGGATTGCCGTTTTCTGTAAGCTCTTTACTATCAATAGGTTGGCAATTTTCGCTTGTAGGTTCGAGTCCTACTCGGGGAGTTAAGATAGCGCCTTGTAGCAAAAGAAGTTACGAGGCGTTGTTCGTTTCGCCCCGACATCTATAAAAACCGCTTGAATATGTTGTAAACTGTTATAATATGCCTCGTTTTGTTGTAAGCAATTGGTCCATTCAAACGGATATATCTATAATCGTATAGCCGAAGACATCAGAGTAAAAAGTACCTTTTCAGTTAGATCGGCCGGTAAGCATCTCATTTAAATGCATATAAAATATTGGAGACCAAGTTTCCATTTTCTCTTTTTTAAATTAGTCAACTTCGCAATGGATTGGTATTTTAATTGAGCTATTTCTTGTTCACAAGCTTCAACTCTTTGAGCCTCTAAACTCCAATGATGAACGTTCCCAATATGAACTTTATCAACTGAATTCGAATCATCGTTTATTAAGCCAACAATCAATAATCAATCCTGATTTCACAAGTAGTTCGTGACGAATGAACAGGATTTTGATAGTTTAGAGCCTATGGAGACACAGAAATTAATGTTGACATTCACAAAGAACAATTCAAAAGGAATCGACTCTCACAACGCTTCGGTAATAACCATTAAAGAGGATGATAAACATGAAAACAATCATACCGAAACATGCAGTCATTAGCGCATTTCTCGGCCAAACCAAGGACCGGTTTCATCAATACAATGAAGTTCGAGATCTGGATGACAAATTAGTGTTAGCAAGCCAAATCCCAGGTGTTTCGGGCATTGAAGCCGTTTTTCCGTACGAGGTCAATGACGCACCCGGTCTGGTTGCGTCGCTTCAAAAACATGATTTGTCCTTGTCGGCTATTAATGTTAATGTCAAAGCCGAGCCGGAATTTCGTGATGGCGGTTTGACCTCCACGGATAAGGCCGTACGTGGGAAGGCGGTTCGCTTCATCAAAGAGGGCAAAGATTTTGCCAAGGCAGTTGGCGCTAATAAAGTAACCTGCTGTCCCCTGGGGGATGGATATGAGTTTAACTTTCATTGCAATTACGCAGAGATGTGGAAATATCTTGTGGACTCCTTGCGTGACGCAGGCGAGTATCTACCTGAAATACCACTCTTTATTGAATATAAACCCAGCGAAACCCGCGGTCGTTGTTTCGTAGATACAGCGGCGAAAACGCTAATATTGCTAAATGATATCGGCCTCCAGGAGATGGGCATTACAGTTGATTTTGGGCATTCCATGTATGGTAATGAAAATCCAGCCGAAGTGGTGGCTATGTTGGCGGAAAGCAAATACTCTTACTATATTCACATCAATGATAACGATGCTAAATGGGATTGGGATTACATGGTCGGAACCCGGCATTTGCTGGACTACATCGAATTTCTGTACTACTTGCAGGAATATGAATACGATGATTTTATGACCTCCGATACGTCTCCCACCCGATGGGACATCAAGGGTACTTTTGAGGTGAATACGCGCCTAACCAATAAGATATGGAAGCGATTGTATGAACTGGATCGTGACACGCTCCGAACACTCGTTTCCGAACGGGACTATCTAAAAACGTGGGCGTTTATCGAGAATGATATTCTGGGGATGAAATAAGTCGTTCTCTTCGTTATGTGCATACTATTATGTGTTAACGTTCCAATGTTGAGGTGGCCATGAATAGCTCAAATCATAAAATGACACACAAGCGGCAAATGCTCATAGGTCTGCTCTTCCTGCACGCCATGAACACGTTTATGGACCGGATTTGCATTTCCACTGCCAGCAATCTGATTATGTCGGATCTCGACATTTCACCCCAAATGATGGGCAATATCTTCGGTATCTTTGCGGTGAGCTATGCCCTATTACAAGTCCCTGCTGGTTGGTTCGCTGACGTCTATGGACCCAAAAAAGCGCTGCTCATTGTAGTAGGATTCTGGAGCAGCTTCACGGCCCTGAGCGGCGCCGCCTGGAATGCCGTAAGCATGCTGGTGATTCGTTTCTTTTTTGGTGCAGGTGAGGCCGGCGCCTTTCCCGGCGCGACCCGTGCTGTGTTTAACTGGGTACCCGCCAAAGAACGGGGACTCGCCAATGGTATTTTTCATTCCGGGGGACGTGTGGGTGCCGCCTTGTCCCTATTCCTCATGCCCTTTCTCATCCGCGTGGTGGGCTGGCGCTGGACCTTTGTTATCAACGGTGCTATCGGGATTGTCTGGGGGGTCGTTTATCTCTTGTGGTTTCGCAACCATCCCAAAGACCATCCCGGTGTCAATGACGCGGAGCGCGAGTATATCGAGAGTGGCATTCAAGATGATCTGACGGTTGATGAAAAGATCCCCTTTGGCTTGATTATCACATCACCGAATATGCTACTGGCTATGACACAGTATATTGCCAGCAATATGACTTTTTTTATCACTCTGACGTGGCTTTTTCCGTACATGAAAACTCAATGGGGTGAGGGTGCGGAGATATATACGCCGATCCCCTTGATTCTTGGCATGATTGCCCATTGGACAGCAGGGGGACTCATTACCTATCTATACAAAAAAGGATATCATGTTGGATCGCGGCGTGTGCCGGCCATTATTGGCTTTTCGATGGGCGTCATCGGGCTAATTATTAGCACCCAGATGGCCGATTCGACCCCCTTGGCATTCATTCTCAGTTTCAGTATTGCCATATTCGGCGTTGAAATGACCATTGCCCCCAGTTGGACCTTTTGCATGGATATCGGTGGCAAAAAATCCGGGGCCGTATCCGGGACCATGAATATGCTGGGCAACCTCGGGTCCGCAGCGAGCGCTATAATCTTTCCATATTTTGTGGCCAACATTACTATCCCCTTCTTTGCGGAAAAAACGGGCAATGCGAATTCTTTCTTCATCTTTGCAGCATTTCTGAACCTTGTTGCCATCATATGCTGGTTTTTAATGAATCCACGAAAACCACTGGATACGTCGATATCAAAAGAGAAAATTCGTTTTCGTGTGATATTGCTGTTGGGGTCGATTGCCGTGCTATTTGTGTTGCTTACGGTTTACAAGACCTTCTTTTTGAAATAACACTGAGTTTAATCCAGGAATATGAATATGATCACTGCCTCCGAAAAAACAAAAGCCCAGCAGAGGGCTGCAGAAATGATGCGTAAGGCCGGCATAAACATTCGTGACGGTGTAATATCAAGAATCGAAGTTGTGGACTTTGGTCTGAGTCAGCTTGAAGTTGAAGGTGTACAGGTATTAACAATGGTGAACACGGATCGACTCGCAGCCAAGGTACTCGTACTCTTTCCCAACCAAACCGAGCCGGAGCACTGGCATCCAAAGGTTGGTGATGACCCGGGTAAGCAAGAAACCATCAGGCACATTTGGGGTGATCTTCGTTTTTATGTGGACGGAGAGGATAAAATGAAAGAAGGATTTGTGGTTGACGGCAAAGAAGATGTCTATACATTGCGCCATGAACTCATCCTTCAACCAGGTGATCAACTCACCTTTGAGCCATATGAGAAGCACTGGTTTCAAGCCGGTGCGCGAGGTGCTGTTCTGTATAGTTTTTCCACAACTGTCCGGGATGGTTTGGACGGATTCACGGACCCGGCCATTCAACGTATAACCATTATTAAAGATGATGAGAAATAACATGAAACGAAAGATTATTATTGCAGTTGCACCGGTAAAAAATCCGGGGAATATGATACCTGAGCAATGCGTGAATCCGATTACTCCCGAACAGGTTGCTGAGCAAACAATTGCCTGTGCTAAGGCTGGTGCCGGTATGGTGCACCTTCACGTCCGTGATAACGATGGTGAGCAAACAGGAGACCTGACGCATTTTGTCAAAACACTCGACTTGATACGAGCAGAGTATGACATTGTGATTCAAGGATCGACCGGTGGTTTATCTACTTTAACTTTAGAGCAGCGATGTGTCGCACTAAACGATTCTCGCGTTCAAATGGCCTCGCTTAACATGGGGTCGACCAATTTTGATGATGACGTTTATATAAACACATTGCCGGATATTCGCTATTGGGCAAAGCGTATGCTGGAAGCAAAAGTGGTCCCGGAATGTGAGATATTTGGATTGAGTATGCTTGACACCGTTCACAAAATGGCAAATGAAAAACTAATCAAATCACCTATCCATTATAATTTTGCTTTGGGATTTAAGAGTTCACTCTCCGCAACGCCTGACAATCTTTTCTACTTAAAATCATCACTGCCGCCTGAAGCAACCTGGGGTTTGGTGCACGATGGAA
>DAOUVA010000294.1 GCA_030667885.1 Phycisphaerae bacterium | reverse complement strand
TGGAATTCTCTGCAAACGACTCATTTAATCCACAAGACAGCAATCAATGGCACCAGTACCCGATTACGATAGAGCACAATGAGAAGCGGTACGCCAGGTTAGTTGTTGATATCCCGCTTGCCGGTCAAACGCAACTCATAGAGCTCGATACAGGTGCCGCCCCGGGATTGATTCTCACGGAAAGTATATGGGCAAAGATTTCCTCCGGCTTGAATATACTCAACCAGGAAACAGGTAAACTGAGAACCCCACTTTCAGGCTGGCTGCCCAGCAGAAAGATTACAGTAGAACAACTTACCCTGGGAAATATCTCGATAAATGATGCCCGGATTCACGTCATTGTCGATGATAATCCCTTTGGACAGGGCGAATTTACGCTGGGAATAGGTTTCTTTGCAGAAACTGTGATTGTGCTCGATTTTGAGCGCAAACTATTGTGGATTAGGAATCCGATTCAGTCGTTAACCTGATTTTGCCGGGGACTGATAATTTTTAAGATACCCGCGGTTTGTGTTAAGATAAATTTGCCCCAGAGCACACCGGCAGTTTTGGCACTTCTAATTGGTTGGACATTTTGTTATAATCAAATCTTCGTAAGGAAATAAGAAAAGAAAGAATTTACGATTATAATAGATAAAAAACAGTTGGGAAAAAATGGCATTACCTAAAGTAGCAATAATTGGCCGGCCGAATGTCGGCAAAAGCAGTCTTTTAAATGCACTGGCAGGTGTGATGATAAGTATTGTCGAGCCTACCGCCGGTGTTACAAGGGACCGCGTCAGCACCTTCATAAGCAGAGACGATCGCTATTTTGAGCTTATCGATACCGGCGGATATGGAATAGTCGATAGCGATCAGTTGAGTGAACATATCGAATATCAAATCTTCCAGGCAATTGAATCGGCGCAACTTGTGTTGTTTATGGTAGATATTCGTGACGGTATTGTGCCGTTAGACGAAAAAATAGCACAGCTTCTGCGAAAAAACAATCTCGACGTCATCGGCGTTGCCAACAAGGCCGACATAGCCAGGATGTTTCCCGCCGCGGGAGAATTTTCCAAACTCGGCTTCGGTGAATTTCTATGCATTTCAGTACAGAACAATCTCAACAAAGCGGTCCTGCTCGATAAAATCTTTGATAAAATCGCAAATTTAGAGCCGGGCCAGCCGGCAATACCAGATATGAAAGTTGCTATAGTCGGCAAGCGAAACGCCGGCAAGAGCACTCTCGTAAATGCTATGGCGGGTTTCGAGCGCGTAATTGTCAGTGAAACGCCGGGAACTACCAGAGATGCTGTTGATGTGCGATTTGAAAAAGACGGCAAGAACATCATTCTTATCGATACGGCCGGAGTTAGAAAGAAAAGAAAGATGGCCAACAGTATCGAGTTCTACGGCTTCGTTCGAGCAGAACGCTCGATTCGTCGCGCCGACGTTGTCCTGTTTATCATAGATGCCACCGTTCCCGTCTCGCAGGTCGATAAGAAATTAGCAAAACTCATCGCCGAAGAAAACAAAAGCTGTATAATAATCATTAATAAATGGGACCTGGCAAAAGATTCGGCCGATACCGAAGACTACCAGGAATATCTGACCAAAGTTCTGCCGGGCTTAAAATATGCACCTATTGCTTTTACAACAGCAACCGAAGCAAAGAACATCCAGAGCGTTCTGGATTTGACGACGGAAATCTTCAAACAGACAACAACATGGGTTCCCACCGTAAAATTAAATAAAGCGTTTGAAATTATTAAACAAGAGAAAGTCGGCACGTCAAGAGGCAAAAAAAAGGGCTGGCCGAAGATTTACTATGCCACGCAAATTGCGATAAATCCGATTACGATACTTATGTTCGTAAACAAGCCCGAATTGTTCGAAGAAAATTATCTCAGATTCGTCGTAAACCGGCTGCGAACCTTGCTGCTGATAGAAGAAGTGCCTATAAAACTGCTGGCCAGACCACACAGGAAATAATGGATAAGAAATAGTTAATACAAAATACGAGGTACAAAAGATGGATACGCTTTTCTTGATACTTATTTGTGGGGGTGGGTACCTGATGGCTTATCATACTTACGGGCGGTTTCTGGCAAAAAAGATATTCAAACTTAATAAAAACGCATCCGTGCCGAGCGTGGAACTGCATGACGGTATCGATTATGTCCCGACCCGTAAAGGTATAATCTTCGGACATCATTACACTTCAATCGCCGGCACGGGGCCTATCGTCGGCCCGGCAATAGGAATTATCTGGGGCTGGCTGCCGGCAATACTCTGGGTGTTCTTCGGCTCCATCTTTATGGGAGCTGTGCACGACCTGGGCGCGTTGGTTGTCTCGCTGCGAAACGAGGGCAAAAGCTTATCAGAAGTCGCCGCTAAGTATATCAATATGCGTGTGCGATTTATATTCTTCGCCGTTGTATTTTTGAGTCTGCTGATTGTTATCGCAATATTCGGCGTTGTGATTGCATCGGTCTTTACCAGGTTTCCCAGTGCAGTCGTTCCGGTCTGGCTGCAGATTCCAATAGCCGTTGCGCTGGGTTTTGCCGTCTATAAAAAAACCGCCAACGTCGCCATTGCAACGGCAATAGCGGTAATCGGAATGTATCTGTGTATTGCCGTAGGCAGTTTACTGCCAGTCAAGCTCGGGGCAGTTTTGGGGATACCATCCACAGGGCTTTGGGTAATAATTCTGCTGATTTACGCCTGGGTGGCTTCGACACTACCAGTCACAACACTCCTGCAGCCGAGGGATTATATCAACGCCTGGCAGCTTTTTATAGCTATGGGTCTGTTGGTTGGCGGGGCTGTAGTTGCTTCCTTATCGGGTAATCTTCCCCTTGTTGCGCCGGCTGTTAACAGGGCGCTTCCTGCCGGTACTCCGCCGATTTGGCCTTTTATGTTCGTTATAATCGCCTGCGGCGCTATCAGTGGATTCCATTCGCTGGTGGCCTCCGGCACAAGTTCAAAACAGGTCTCCAAAGAAACCGACTGCCAGTTCGTTGGGTACGGCTCCATGCTGTTGGAAGGTTTCCTGGCGATACTGGTTTTGGTCTGTGTTGCGGCTGGCATCGGAATGGCTCTAAAGATCGACAACGGCACAATTCTAACGGGTCAGGCCGCATGGCAGCATCAATACAGCACCTGGATAGGAGCCAAGGGCTTGTCCGACAAAATAGCCCCGGTAGTTATCGGTGCGGCTAATATGATGGGCCAAATCGGAATACCTGAGAAAGTTGGAATTACACTTATGGGCGTATTCATAGCTTCGTTCGCCGGGACAACACTCGATACCTCGACGCGAATCCAGCGCTACGTTATAAGTGAGATGGCAACCGACCTGAGAATTCCGTTTTTGGCCAACAGATGGGCGGCAACAAGTTTTGCCGTAGTTACAGCAGCCGGGCTGGCATTCGCGACAGGCGCAGACGGCAAAGGCGCAATGATGCTTTGGCCGTTATTTGGAAGCGCAAATCAACTCCTGGCCTCACTGGCTCTGCTGCTGGTTACACTTTATCTCAAACGCAAGGGCGGACTTAAATTCCTTGTAACCGCTTTGCCGTGTTTGATTATGCTGGTAATTACAAACTGGGCTATGGTCAAAAACGAAATAGATTTTATCAGCAAGGGCAACTGGCTTCTCGTTATAATCGGCGGTGGAATTTTTACACTGTCATTATGGATGACGATCGAGGCTTTTGCAGTCTTTTTCAATTCGTCCCGGCCGGCGGAGTCTCAGCAGGACTTAGAGGTATTAACTTAAATTTAGCTTCTCCCGGCTCGTCTCTATGCTCGATTTCGTTTTTGCGTACAAATTCTTCGGGGAAATTGTAAACTACATCTCTGCGCTGCTCTAGATATGGCTTATCTGCGGCATCGTCACGTATAATCAAAGTTATTGGAAAATCCTGACTTTCATAAGCCTCTTTGGCCGCCGATGTGGCAAATATTGAAAAAGAAACCAAATCATTGTAATTGATTACTTCCACATTGTAAATTCCCAAGAGGTTCTTGCCTAATGTAAATCCAAGCGTGGCCTCTTCTATGCGATACTCGGTCAATGAGTCCGCTTCGGGTGACATTTTAATATTCACTGAGCGTGAGGCCGTCCTTGTCTGGCCTGGTGCCAATTCGACGTATGGATAGACTACGGCTACAGAGAGTTTCGCCTGCGTGATATCTCTGCTTGTCAACAGGGCCTGCGCTTTCAACCTGCTGTCGGCGGGCACATACATTTCAACTTTCTGTGGTTCAATACTCGCAACCTTCACAGGGACTCCGTTTTCATTAACACATTCGATCTCCAACGACTTTTTTTCAAGCTTAACAACATTGACGTCAATTATCTCCTGTTTACAATCTTCGACAGTAAGGCCACCGAGAGCTTTTATCTCATCGCTCCTTTTGAGAAAATCCAGAACGTTCAGAGTATGCGAGCCGGTAGTAGTCATCCCCTCCCATTCAGGATTCAAAGTGAAATCAAGCGTCAGAGTGCCGTCGTCCAGACCTCGCTTTACCTCGGCGATTTTTTTGGCTGGACCTTTGAGCTCGATATTATTAATCGAAGCCTCCGACTTACCCTCAAAACTGACCAGAAGCTCGGGGCTGTAGGCTACGCTTATCGTGGTCCGGGGGACAGTTAATTCTTCATCCAGGTCCAGGTCTGTCCAGACCCAGATCAGGACTGTCAAAAAAAGCACAATTGCAATCTTGCCGAATTTGATCTTTCTTATCATTGTATTACACCTGCCTTTTCGATTTTCGTTGCAGTACGAGGCAGCAGGTATCACATATTCAGTACGGTTATACTCATGAAATCACTCTCGTAAGATGCTTTCTTAGCTCGGATTCGTCAATATTGCGCGTAATTCTTCCATCTTGAGCGATTGAAATGATGCCCGTTTCCTCACTTACAACCAAACAGGTGGCATCCGAACCTGTCGTTATTCCTATAGCCGCCCGGTGCCGCGAACCAAGCTCAACACCTCCGATACTGTCGGCCTCGGCCAAAGGCAACTGCACGCTGGCGGCAATTAGTCTGTCACCACGTATAATAACGGCCATATCATGAAGGGCCGTACCGGGGTGGAAAATGGTTCTAAGCAGGTCGGCCGTTACTTTGGCATCAATACGAACGCCGGTATCTATAAATTCGCCCAACGCGACCTGTTTTTCTACAACAATAATGGCCCCGATTCTGGCAGCGGAAAGTTCAGTTACGCCGGAAATTATTTCTTCGACGGTTCTTGATAGCTGGTGCAAGGAGTTTGACCAGAAGCGCGGTTGTCCAAGACGTATAAGTACTCTTCGAATTTCAGGCTGGAAGCCGGCAACGGCAATAATCAAAACGCCAATCAAAAAGCCCTTGTAAAGATGTCGAAGCCGGGCAAAGTCAAACTGTTGAACGAGTAAATTTAAGATGAGCAAGCCCATGACAAGAATGAGTATCATGAGCATAACGCCACGGAATAATCTTTCTCCGCGAGTACCTTCAAGGAAATCAACAATCCAGTAAACCGCCAGGCCGATAACAATTAATTCGATGCCAATAATCCACCAATCATTATTATTAGCCACCCGCCGAAAATAATCAATGAACACTTCCACGAATCAAATCCCTTTGTTCTTCCCGCTCGTAATATGTGATACGCGCGAATTATGGTATCCTTTTGTCGGTTAGCCTACTGGGCTTATCAGTAAGCCAAAACGTATCTAAATCTGCCATTAGCTGCTGCTGATTAATGCGGCTATTTCTTATATGCCTTCTGCGTCCTTCAGCGGCGGTCTCACCCATTTGTTCGTAAGAGGTGCAGCCGCAGGGCATTAAAACAAAAACGGACACAATGACAGTTAATATCACCTTAACAACAAAATAAGAACTACTTTTCACCATTTTTTTCCTCTTTGAAATCACCTTAATCACACAAAAGACCTTAGCACCTTATTTTAACAGCTTTTTAATTTATTGTCAAGTCTATCAATTTTTTTTTTCGAAATTGGGTTTGAATTGGCTTTGTTTTTGGCTTTATTGGCTTTGAATTGGGTTTGTTTTGG
>DAOUVA010000327.1 GCA_030667885.1 Phycisphaerae bacterium | reverse complement strand
TCTGCCTTTGAATCAAGGGCACTGTGTTTTGAATGATGCTCTGCTTTACTACTATCCTGTCATAGGGTGCTGAAAGCCTCGCCTGACGGGAACGATGCCGGGCCTTCGTCCATGGGCTCACGGTCGAACAGCCCGCCTGCAAAACGACCGCAGCCAAAGCTGCGAAGATACACACATAAACCGTCCTGATTTGCTTTGATTTTATCCGTCCCATGACATCTTCCCTCTGGCCTTTCGTACGTTCGGCGAACAAGGATTCACGAAACAAGCTTGTTGCTTTTAGACTTTTTTAGAATCAATCCACTTCATCATATCGCGCAGTTTTCGCCCGACCGTTTCCAGTTGACTGTCGTGGTCTTTTTCGTACAGGGCATTGAAATTTTTAAGTCCTGACTGGTGTTCGTTCACCCATTCTTTGGCGAACTGGCCGGATGTAATTTCCGACAGTATCTTTTTCATCTCGGCTTTGGTTTGTGGAGTGATGATTCTCGGCCCGCGGGTCAGGTCGCCGTATTCGGCGGTATTGGAGATGCTGTACCGCATATAGCTCATCCCGCCCTCGTACATAAGGTCAACTATAAGTTTTACCTCATGCATACATTCGAAATAAGCAATCTCCGGCTGATATCCTGCTTCCACCAGCGTTTCGAAGCTGGCTTTGATAAGCGCCGTCAGCCCGCCGCAAAGGACAACCTGCTCACCGAACAAGTCCGTTTCGGTTTCTTCTTTGTACGTTGTTTCGATAATCCCCGCGCGGGCGCCGCCTATTCCATTTGCCCATGCCAGAGCGATTTGCTTGGCGTCGCCGGTAGAGTCCTGCTCGATGGCTATAAGGTTTGGCACACCTCCGCCTTTTTCGTACTCGCTGCGAACCAGGTGTCCTGGTCCCTTCGGAGCAATCATCACAATGTTAACAGTCTCCGGCGGCACAATATACTTAAAGTGAATGTTAAAACCGTGACAAAAACCGAGTGTCTGGCCCGCCGCTAAATTGGGACCAATTGCATCGGCATAGACTTTTGCCTGAATCTCATCAGGAAGGGTGATGATAATAAGCGTCGCGCCTTCCATAGCTGTCTTTACATCGGTCGGAGCGAAGCCGTGCTCTGTCGCCAGCTTAAAGTTATCCGTACCTTCCAGCTCGGCAACAGCCACATCTATCCCGCTGTCGCGAAGATTCAGACTGTGAGCATGACCCTGACTGCCGTAACCAACTACCGCTACTTTTTTACCTTTTAACGCGTCTATCGGAGCGTCTTTTTCGTAATATATTGTTGCTGCCATAACGTAAATTCTCCTAACTCTTTTTGTATTCCGGGAATTATTATCCCTTTGACTTCTGCATTTGAAACTCTTGAAAAAACCTAAATCCGATTCGTTTTCGGCCAAACTGTGAGTCGTATATTCAACCGCCGGATTTCGAACCTGCATATTATAGTAAAAGCCGCCAATTAGGCAAGGAATTTATAGGCATGCCAATCCCGCGTTCACATCCCGCCTGTAGCCCGGTGAGATACGGATTAGGGTTCAATTTTTCCATATCGCGGCATCGCTATTGTTCCTGTTCTTGCGACGCTCTTAATCCCATAAGGCTTACAGACATTGATGAATGCTTCAATCTTGGCTTCAGGCCCGCTGATTTCGACCATTACAAACTTTTGGCCGATATCGACAACCTTGCCCTTAAACATTTCTACCAGCGATAAGATTTCAGAGCGTTTCTCAGGCGGCGCCGAAATGGCGATAAGCATCAGATCGCGTGCTACCACCGGCTTGCCGACAAAATCCTGAACCTTCACGACCGGCACAATCCTGGCTAATTGTTTTCGAACCTGTTCGAGTACCCTGTCGTCGCCGACAACAACAATCGTCATCCTGCTAAGCTGCGGGTCTTCAGTCCGCCCGACAACCAGGGAATCAATATTAAACGCCCGGGCCGCGAACATCCCCGCGACATGGGCCAGAACACCAGGCTTATTTTCAACCAATGCACTTATTATATGCTTCATTTTTCATCCAACTTTCTTGAGCTAAAATCAGATTAATCTTTCCAGAATATCAAGCCCGCTCATCTCGTCGATACTTTTGCCTGCCGGAACCATCGGCCAAACATTTTCTTCGCTCTCGACTCTAAAGTCAACAACGCAGGGCATCTTTTCGGCCAGCATTTGCTTTACCGCTTTGGAGACGTCGGCTTTTTTATCGACGGTTATCCCGACCGCACCCAGGGCGCGTGCAACAGTTGCATAATCGGGATTGGACAGATAGCTCTTGGAATAACGCTTACCATAGAAAAGCTCCTGCCACTGTCGAACCATTCCCATATAACCGTTGTTCAGAATGCAGACCTTGATTGGCAGCTTATGTTCGACCGCCGTAGAAAGCTCCGTCATTGTCATATTGAAACTATGGTCGCCGTCAATATCGACAACAGTCATGTCGGGCTTAGCTATCTGTGCTCCTATCGCGGCCGGAAGGCCAAAGCCCATAGTCCCGAGTCCGCCGGAGCTTATGAACTGTCTGGGCTTGATAAATTTGTAAAATTGAGCGGCCCACATCTGATTTTGGCCGACGCCCGTCGTTACGATTGCACCATTTTTGGTCTGACGGCAAATCTCCTCAATAACGAACTGCGGCTTAATCGTCGTTGATTTCTGGTCATACCGAAAGGCAAACTTCTCTTTCCACTCGGCGATTTTCTTGAACCATTTTTTTCTCTCGTGGTGTTCGACTTCTTTCAGCAGCTCGCCAAGGATGACTTTGGCATCACCCACGACAGGAATATCAACGACGACATTCTTCGATATGCTCGAAGGATCAATATCGATATGAATTATCTTCGCGTTCGGAGCAAACGTTTCGACTTTGCCGGTAACCCGGTCGTCAAACCGCGCACCGACGGCAATAAGCAAGTCGCACTCCTGAACGGCATAATTCGCATACGCGGAGCCGTGCATTCCGAGCATGTCCAGAGATTCCGGTTTTCTCTGGTCATAACTGCCCAATCCTAAAAGTGTCATTGTTACCGGCAGATGCGCTTTTTCAGCCAATTCTCTAAGTTCCTTGCCGGCGTTGCTTGTGATAACGCCGCCGCCGACATAAAGCACCGGCTGCTTGGATTTATTTATCGCTTTGGCGGCCGTGGATATCTGCTTTGAGTGTCCCTGGTTGCGAACACGGTAACCGGGAAGCTGCATATCCTTCGGGCCGTCTGTGTTGTGCTTATTGACCGCAACATCAACGGGGATATCGATAAGGACCGGGCCGGGCCTGCCGGTAGAGGCAATATGAAACGCCTCCCGAATTGTGCGGGCCAGGTCTTTAACGTCCTTGACAATGCAGTTGTATTTTGTAACAGGACGGGTAATGCCGGTAGTATCGGCCTCCTGGAACGCGTCATTTCCGATAAGCTCCGTGCGGACCTGTCCCGTCAGGGCCACCAGCGGCACCGAATCCATATTCGCCGTAGCAAGGCCGGTAACAAGGTTGCAGGCGCCGGGGCCGCTGGTTGCCAGTACCACGCCTACTTTTCCGCTGGCGCGGGCATACCCATCAGCCATATGGCATCCGCCCTGTTCGTGACGCGGAACTATGAAATTAATCGGCGCATCATATAATTTGTCGAACAAAGGCAGCACAACGCCGCCCGTATAGCCGAACATCGTATCGACACCCTGTTCGATGAGCGTATCGACGACGATTTGTGCGCCTGATTTAATGTTGGATTTACCGGCCGAATCGGCCGACTTGCGGGATTTGGACTTCATTTCTTTTTTCCTTTCCTGACAAACACCGCGGGCTGACATCTTGTTCTCCGCACACATGCGGACAAGATGAAACCCCTTTTGCTATTCCGGCGGCCCCGCACATTGCGGGAACCTTGAATTATGGCTTTGTGGACTCCTCCGGTGAACCAGTAGTTTCTGCTCGGAAACGACCAAATCATCCGAAGATTCTAAACCCAGCCATAATCCCGTAACCATCTCATACTGAGAAGTCTCAGGGTCGTATTTGCCTGTTTTCAAACAAATACGGAAGCATTATATAATAACCACTCACTTCTGTCAATTATTTTCGGCCATTTATATAGCAGCAAATAAAGATTTCACCCTTTTTTTATTAACGAAAGGGAACATTTTCTCCCATTTTGGGTATAGAAATAACTGGCCAAAAGCATAATTGCTGATATAATGATGACGCTGATTAATTTATTGGAGATTTGTTATGTGTGAAAATTGCGGTTGCAGCGAAGCTAACACCGAAAAAACTATGGAAGAAAAGGTCCAGGACACAATCGAGGCCATTCGAGATAGTCTTAAAAGCCACGGCGGCGATGTTGAGCTGGTCGGGATTGATGAAGATAATACCGTCAAAGTTCGCCTCCAGGGCGCCTGCCAGGGCTGCCCCGGGGCTGCCATGACAATGAAAATGGGTATCGAAAAAATCCTCAAGCAAAAAGTCCCCGAAATTAAAGAAGTAGTCGCAGTGGACTAATAATACCAGTCTTACCTTTGTTAATATATCATTAGTCGAAATTTTGTATCGTCATCGGTATTTCTCTGTCAATAACCCAATAATCATTAATCATTTGAAAGGGCCTACCCTTATTACTAAATCGTTAATCAATTAAAAGAGCTTGCCCCTTAGCGGTAAAGCTCGGAAATCCTTGTTCCCGACGTTATTGGTGGAGATACAACCTCATCCCGTTAGATAGTTCTTTACTATCTAATTATCAGGCAACATTATGACACCTCAAGAATAGCGGCAAGTTTCCTGTTCTTGTCCTGCAATGATTTACCTTTGGCATCTCCCTCGAATATTTCTAAAACCTGCTGCTGGATCTCATGGCTATTGATATCGCCGGTAATGACATCAATGTTTTTTTCAGACTGAGCGGCTAATACATTTTCCGCATCCCCGGAGAGCAAAATGTATTCATCCTTAGTCACACAAATTATCTGCTGTTCTGTTTTCAACAAGCGCATCCGAGGTACTAATGTTCCCGTTATTGCACTGACATCTAAGTACTGCTCCGGCTCGTCGATAATCAGCGGCCCGAATGAATCCTGATTCATTAGGAACGCCATTATGGCAGCATTCTTCTTACCTGTACTCAACCGCACGAAAGACTTGTAATCCTTTAACTCCAAAATATACAGGCTTGCCTGATCAACGTAGCCCTGCCGCCTGCTCCCTGTGTATTTTGCCTTCTTAACCTTGACCTTAAACAAAGGTTCGTCGCCTTTCTTACCATATTGGGGAAGTAGAATTTCCACCCCGGCCACTTGGCCATTCGATTTCAATTCCTTCACAGGCAATTTCTTGATACTCTTCCTCTTCTCAAACAGGGCTTGGCAGGCTTTTTGGAGACTCTTCTGCTCCGACGAGTTTTTCTTAAAGCCTGTTGCATTCGCTTTCTTTAAACACTTTTCCCACTCTTCCATGCATTTTTTCATCCCCTTGTCATTGCTCATAATGCCCCAGTCGATAAACTCCATCAATCTTGTCTTGTCCGAGAATCGTCCCGTTATCCCCTCATGATGATACTTCCGAGGCAGAGCAAGTTGAGTTGGCTTTTTATTTAACTGAACGAATGCCTTCTGATTCGGCGTAAGCTTGAACCAGATCGGTGG